>JAWWCG010000341.1:0-4774 GCA_033720555.1 Kiloniellales bacterium
CCCCCGACCAGAGACGTCCGGATGGGGTGTCTTCTGCCTTCTCCGGCCACCCTCCGAACGTCTGACGCCGGGCGGGAAGCGGACGAAATCCGGGCGTGTCGGCGACGTCCGCCGGAGGATCGAAAAGCCGACCCGGCATCGGCCAAATTCTCGTGCGCGGCAACAATCGGCTAAATTATCCGCTTTCTCAGGCACAGGCAGAAATTTGGAACCGTGTCGCGGGGGGCCTCCGTCCAGCCAAAACCGTCCAGCCGAAACCCGTCCTGCCGAAACCCGTCAAGACTTCTTCCATCCCGTAATCATCGCCGCCACCAAGTTTTCGCGATGGAGCCAGCTGGAAAGCAAGACGCCGGCGATATGCACCAGGACGAGACCCAAGGTGACGTTGGCGAAGCCCTCGTGCAGGCCCTCGAACATCTTGCCGCCGTAGAGCGTGAGCACGCCGCTTCCCGCCGTGGCGAGCAGCGAAGCCATGAGCAAGACGATCATGGCGCCGCCGGCCGGATTGTGGCCGGCGTAATGCTCGGCCCGGCCAGAGACCAAATCCTTGAGGTACGCCATCAGCCGTCGCGGGGTCGGCACGAAATCGTCGAAGCGGGCGTGACGGGTGCCGAACAGCCCCCACAGCGCGCGTAGGCCGACGATCGCTACGACCGCGTAGCCGGCGAGGACATGCAGAGTCTCTATGCCCTCGCCGGTCACATAAGCCACGGCAAAGCAGGCCGCCAGGGACCAGTGCAGGACCCGCACGAGCGGGTCCCACACCTTGATCGTCCCCCAGCCGGGGACCCTATCGCGGTTTTCGGCCGTGATTTTGGCCATCAGTCGTCGTCCTCGACCTTGAGCACCTTCCCAGTGGCGCCGTCCAGATAGAGTTCCTTCCAGCGGCCATCGCTGGCGCGGGCCTTGACCTCGAAGGCGTTGCCCTTGCGCTCGATCTCTCGGACCTCGCCATATCCCTCGGCCGAAAGCCGTTCGACGATTTCAGCCATGCTCAAGGTCTTGCCGCTGGCTGCCTGGCCATAGCCCTCTTCGTCCTGAGACGCGAGTTGGCGGGCGCCGGACTGCCAGTCGAAGCCGTTCGAGCCGGCCAGGGCGACGCCGCCGACGGCCAGCGAGCCGGCCAGAAGCGCGCCGGCAATCAGTTTCGGAAAGCTCATGTGTGTCCTCCTTCGGTGAGCGTTGATCCATCAACGGGCAAGACCATAGGAGGAGGCGCCTGAACCGGGCTTGAACGCTTCGTTCATCTGCCGTTCAGGTGGCGATTCCTATAGATTGATGCCGTCATGACGCAGATCTACCGACCGACAGTCTCGGCTTTGGCCGCCGCCTGTTTGCTCGCGGCGGCCGCACTCGCGGATTCGGACGACGACCACGAGCGCGCCCGGCGTGCTTTCGAGGCCGGCGAGATCGTCTCCCTCAGCACCATCACCGCCCGGGTCGAAAGGGACTTCGAGGGCGAAATCCTCGAGGTCGAGCTGGACGACGAAGGCCGGCGCGGCTTGGTCTACGAGGTCAAGTTGCTGGCGCCGGGCGGGGAGATCCTGGAGCTGCGGTTCGACGCCGCGGACGGTGAGCTGCTGCAGGTCGAAGGCGACGACGAGGACGACGACCGTCACGGGGACGACGACTGATGCGGGTGTTGATCGTCGAGGACGAGGCCACCCTGCGGGCCCAGCTCGTCGAGGCGATCGGCGCCGCCGGCTACGTCCTCGACGAGGCCGAAGACGGCGAGACGGGCGAGTTCATGGGCGCCACGGAACCCTACGACGCCATCATCCTCGACCTCGGCCTGCCGAAGCTGGACGGCGTCACCGTGCTCAAGCGCTGGCGGGCCGACGGCCTCAAGACCCCGGTGCTGATCCTGACCGCGCGCGGCGCCTGGACCGAACGTGTCGAGGGCATCGACGCCGGTGCCGACGATTACCTGCCGAAGCCCTTTCAAATGGAAGAGCTGCTGGCCCGCCTACGGGCGCTCATCCGCCGCTCCGGCGGCCATGCGTCCGCCGAGATCAGGTGCGGCCCGCTGGTCCTGGATACCCGGGCCAAGCGGGTGACCATGGACGGCCGACCGCTCGCCCTGACCGGCCACGAATATCGCGTCCTGGCCTATCTCATGCATCACGCCGGACGGACCGTCTCCCGCAGCGAGTTGATCGAGCACATCTACGCCCAGGATTTCGACCGGGACTCCAACACCATCGAGGTCTTCATCGGCCGTCTGCGGCGCAAGATCGGCCGCGACGCGATCAGGACCGAACGGGGCCTCGGCTATCGCCTGGAGGCGTCGTGAGCGCTCCCGGCTCGCTGTACTTTCGGCTGTTGGCCGGCGCTTTCGTCTGGATCCTGGCGGCGCTCGCCATCGGCGGCTTCGCCCTGTCGGAAATCTTCCGCGCCCATAGCGAGGCGCAGGTGGCCCAGCGGCTCGAGGCCGAGCTGAACCTGCTGGCCGCGAGGCTGCAGGTGGCGGCGGACGACACCATAAGCCTTGGCGAGGACCTCGGCGAACCCCAATACCGCAGACCTTATTCCGGGCATTATTGGCAGGTCGCCGACGCGGCGGGCGTGGCGCTGCTGCGCTCGCGCTCCCTCTGGGACAAGACCATGGCGCTGCCCGCCGACGAACTCCTCGACGGCGCGGTCCACCGCCACCGCCTGACCGGCCCGGATGGCGAGCCGGTCGTCGCTTACGAGCGCGCCGTCCGCCCGGCGTCTGGCAAACCTTGGGTCCGCCTGACGGTGGCCGAGAACGAGGCGTTTCTCGACGCCTCCGTGGCACGCTTCAAACGGGTGCTGACACTCTCCTTGGGCGTGCTCGGCGCGGGCTTGGTGGCGGCCGCCGTTGCCCAGGTCTTCCTGGGCCTGCGACCGCTCCGCCGCCTGCGCCGGCAGCTCGCGGCGGTGCGGGCCGGACGGGAGGAGCGCCTCGACGGCGACTTCCCGGTCGAGGTTGCGCCTCTGGTGGGCGAATTGAACGCCGTGCTCGACCGGAACGCCGAGATCGTCGAGCGGGCCCGTTCCCAAACGGGCAATCTGGCGCACGGATTGAAGACCCCGCTGGCGGTGCTGGCGAACGAAGCCGGGGTCCTGGAGGAACGTGGCGAAACGGACGCGGCCGAACGGCTGAGGCGCCAGGTCGACCTCATGCGCAATCAGATCGATCTGCAGCTCGCCCGCGCCCGCGCCGCGGCAGCGACCCGTCTGCCCGGCCTGCGAACGGCCATAGCGCCACAGGCGGAAGGGCTGGCGCGCACCTTGGCGCAGGTCTTTCGCGAACGGCATCTCGACATCGCCGTCGAGGTGCCCGAGGACCTCACCTTCCACGGCGAGCGGCAGGACCTGGACGAAATGCTCGGCAACCTCATGGAGAATGCCTGCAAATGGGCGGAGAGACGGGTGCGCGTCACGGCCGCGGGCGAGGACGGGCGGGTGGTCATCGGGATCGAGGACGACGGCCCAGGCTTGCCGGCCGAGCGCCGGGCCGAGGTTTTCGCCCGCGGCAAGAGACTGGACGAAAGCACGGCCGGCTCCGGCCTCGGCCTCTCGATCACGCGGGACTTGGCGGAACTCTATGGCGGCGACGTGAAGCTGAGCGACGCGGCCCTCGGCGGCCTCAAGGTCGAGCTCACGCTGCCCGCCGCCGACGCCAGTCAATGAATTTTCCATCGCTCCCGTTCGCCCGCCCTCGGGTCTCGGTTGTGCAGAACCCTTGGCTGCGCCGAGGCAGGTTCGGGCCTTTGGCGGACGGGGGGGCGAGCGGGCGAATGTCCGGATCTCGGCTTGTGCTGGCCCTCATGACCCGGGTCGGGTTATCGGCGAGGACCCTCGGTGCTCGCCCGGTCTCGCGGCGATGGGCTAAGCTGCCGGGCTAAGCTGCCGGACTAAAGCTATCGGGCGGCGCTGTCGGGCGCGGCGTGGAGGCCAGTCATGACCAAGACCATCGTCATCACCGGGGCGACCCGCGGCATCGGGCGGGCGACCGCCCTGCGCCTGCTCGAGGACGGCCACAACGTCGTGCTCAACTATCACGCCGACGAGGCCAACGCCGCCGAGACCCTGGCAGCCTGCCGCGCGGCGGGCGCACGGACGGGCGCAAGCACAGGCGCGAAGCCGAACGCAAAGACCGGCGGCGAGGGTGGCGCGGGCGGCGAAGGTGGCGAGGGGGGCGGGGCGGCGATGGCGGTCAAGGCCGACATCGCCCGGCGCGGCGAGGTGGAGCGCCTGATGGCCGCGGCGCTCGAGCGCTTCGGCGCGATCGACGTGCTGATCAACAACGCCGGCCTCAACATCGACCGGCCGCTGTTCGAGCTGAGCGAGTCGGACTGGGACCGGGTGATCGAGACCAACATGAAAGCGGTGTTCCTCACCTGCCAGGCCGCCGGCCGGATCATGGTCGGCCAGGCGGCCGGCGGACACATCGTCAACCTCGGCGCCTTGACCGGCATCACCGGACGGGCCAACGGCCTGAACTACTGCGCCTCCAAGGCCGGGGTCATGGTGATGACCAAGTGCCTGGCGATCGAGCTGGCGCCGAAGGTGCGGGTGAACTGCGTGCTGCCGGGCACCATCCGAACGCCGGAGGTCGACGAACGCTACGACCTGGCGGCCAACGAGCCGGCCATGGCCGCCAAGATCCTGGCCGGGCGGATCGGCGAGCCCGAGGAGGTCGCGGCGGCGATCCGCTTCCTGATCTCCGACGACGGCGGCTACGTCAACGGCCAGAAGCTCATCGTCGACGGCGGCAGCTTCCTCTATTGAGGCGGCTATCGAGGCG
>JAWWCG010000342.1:0-4771 GCA_033720555.1 Kiloniellales bacterium
CTGCCCGAGGATTTATCCAAGGTTCGGGGCGAAGAAGCCACAGAGATCAGGCGAGATCGGGCGAGATCGGGTGATCCGTTCGGCCGCTCGCGACGTAATTCCGGTTAACTGACGGGAGAAAATTCGGTGCTGAGCGCACTTGCCAGTGAAATGCCGGCGCCCCTGGCCAAGGCTCGCCCGGCGCTTGTCGTCAAGGTGCTGGTCCCAGTACAAAGGGGCATGCAAACCGAGACTTCGCCTCCCGGCCCTGGCGCGGAAAGCACCGCGGAGGACTTGATGGTCGCGGTGGCGGAGCGCCGCGACCGTGCCGCCTTCGTTCGGCTGTTCGAACAGTTCGGTCCGCGCGTGAGAGCCTATCTCATGCGTCAGGGCACCGACCGGGCGAGCGCCGAGGATCTGGTGCAGGACGTCATGCTGACGGTGTGGCGCCGGGCGGCGCAGTTCGACCGGACCAAGGCGACGGTCAGCACGTGGGTGTTCACCATCGCCCGAAACCGCCGGATCGACGGTCTGCGTCGGACCAAGCGACCCGAGATCGATCCGCAAGATCCCGTCCTGGTGCGAGATCCGGACGACCCGGCGGATCAGGTCGTGGATGCGGCCCAGAGGGGCCGGCTGCTGCACGCCGCCGTGGCGCAATTGCCCGACGAGCAGGCAAGGCTGTTGCGCCTGGCCTATTTCGAGGACAAGTCGCACAGCGCCATAGCCGACGAGCTGGATCTGCCCCTCGGCACGGTCAAGTCGCGGTTGCGCCTGGCGATCGCCAAGCTGCGCGCCGCGCTGGAGACAGTGGAATGACGCCCCGACATCACCCGGGCGACGAGCTTCTGATCGCCTACGCCGCGGGCTCGCAGGACGAGCCGGTGGCCCTGGTCGTCGCCACCCATCTCGCGCTCTGCCCGCGTTGCCGCAAGGAGGTCGAGCGCCTCGAGGCGCTGGGCGGCGTGCTGCTCGCGGACCAGGACGCCGCGGCGGCCGACCGGGACAGCCTTGAGCGGGTCCTCGCCCGGCTGGACGAGACGGCGGCGACGGGCCCCGAGGAGGCGCCGGCGCCGGCGCCGCCTCCTGGCTCCGAATCGGACCAATCGCCCAAACCGGGCGCGCTCGTGCCGCGCCCCTTGCGGGATTATCTCGGCGCCGGGCTCGACCAGCTCGACTGGACCACCTTCCGAGGCTTGGAGAAGGTCGAGCTGCTGCCCGGGCTCGCCGGCTTCCGCACCCGCCTGATGCGCATCAAGTCCGGCACCGCCATGCCGGTCCACACCCACGCCGGCAGCGAGCTCACCCTGGTTCTGGCCGGCGGCTTCAGCGACGTCCAGGGCCATTTCGTGCGCGGCGACGTCGCCGAGGCGGACACGACGGTCAATCACCGACCCGTCGCGGACCCGGGCGAGGACTGCCTCTGCTTGGCGGTGACCGACGCGCCGCTGCGGCTGACCGGGCCGTTCGGCCGCCTGCTGAACCCCTTCCTGCGAATCTGACGGGCCTTTGGCGGCCGCGGCGACGCCCGGACGCGGGCCCTGGCGGCCGCGCGCCTGGGCGCACCCGGCGGCCGCACCCGGCGGCCGCGCCGGCCCGTGACGACCCCGAGGACACGATGCGGATCAGGCGGCTCTTTGCGATCTCCGGCGCGGCGATGGCGCTCGCGGCTTGCGCCCCGTCGAGCCTGCTCAACGCCTTCGTGCCGAGCGACAGCTATGTCCTCTACGAGGACGTGCGATACGGCGAGGCCGAGCGGCAGGCGATGGATATCTACCGGCCCAAGGACGCGCCGAGCGCGGCGCCGGTCGTCGTCTACTTCTACGGCGGAAGCTGGAAAGGCGGCAGCCGCGAGACCTACCGCTTCATGGGCGAGGCGCTGGCGCGCGCCGGCTTCCTGGTCGCGATTCCCGATTACCGGCTTTACCCCGAGGTTCGCTTCCCCGCCTTCGTCGAGGACGGCGCCCGCGCGGTTCGCTGGATCTCCGAGCACGCCCGGGAGTTCGGCGGCGATCCCGAGCGGCTCGTCCTGATGGGGCACTCGGCCGGCGCGCACATCGCCGCTCTGCTGGCTTTCGACGAGCGCTATCTCGCCCGGAGCGGCCAGCCGGACCTCGCCATCGACGGCTTCGTCGGCCTCGCCGGGCCCTACGCCTTCGATCCCTTGGCCTACAGGTCGACGCGGCCGATCTTTTCGCACCTGGCCGATACGGACCGGGCCAGGCCCATCACCTTCGTGAACGGCGAGGCCTTTCCGGTGCTGCTGCTGCACGGCGCCGCCGACGATACCGTCCTGCCCAAGAACTCCCGTGCGTTGGCCGCGCGGCTGCGAGAATCGGGGGGGCGCGTCGAGCTTCTGGAGTACGACGGGACCGGCCACATCGGGATCGTGCTGTCGTTCGCCGCCCCGTTCCGTGGCCGCGACAGCGTCTACCAGGATACGATTGGGTTCCTCGAGACGCTGTGGGGGCCGTCGTCGGGGGAGGGATGATCCGAGCGATGGCGAAGACCCCGGAAACCAAAACCAGGAACCTGATCGTGGTCCTGGGCGACCAGTTGAGCGAGGAGGCCGGCGCTTTCGACGGCTTCGACCGGGCGACCGACGCCGTCGTCATGATGGAGGTCGACGAGGAGGCCAGCTACATCCCGCAGCACAAGGCGCGGCTGACGCTTTTCTTCTCCGCGATGCGCCATTTTCGCGAGGCCATGGAAAAGTCGGGCCATCGGGTCCACTACGCCGCGCTCGACGACGACGACAACCGCGGGAGCTTCGCCGCGGAGCTGGGACGCTGGGTCCATAAGACCCGTCCGGACAAGCTGGTGGTCTGCAAGCCCGGCGACTTTCGTGTCGAGCGCGCGCTCGGCCGGGCCGCCAAGTCCCTCGGCGTGCCGCTGGAGATCCGAAAGGACCGTCATTTCATCGACGATCCGGAACACTTCAAGGCCCACGCCGAGGGCCGCAAGGCCCTGCGGCTCGAAACCTTCTACCGTGAGATGCGGCGGCGCCACGGCGTCCTCATGGACGGCGACCGGCCGGTCGGCGGCCGGTGGAACTTCGACCCGGAGAACCGCAAGAGCTTCGGCGCGGAGGGGCCGGGGCGGATCGCGGCGCCGCGCGCCTTCCAAGCCGACGCCACGACCCGCCAGGTCATGGCGATGGTCGCGCGCCGCTTCCCGGAGAGCCCCGGCAGGCTCGAAGGTTTCGACTATCCCGTGACCCGCGCGCAAGCCCGCGCCGCCCTGCGCGACTTCGTCGAGCGCCGCCTGGCCGATTTCGGCGCCTATCAGGACGCTATGGCGACCGGTCAACCGACCCTCTACCACTCGCGCCTGTCGGCGGCGATGAACCTCCACCTGCTCGACCCGCGCGACGCGATCGACGCCGCCGTCGCGGCCCATGAGGCGGGCGCGGCGCCGATCAACGCGGTCGAGGGCTTCGTCCGCCAGGTCCTGGGCTGGCGGGAGTACGTCCGCGGCGTCTACTGGCTCAAGATGCCGGGCTACGCCGACATGAACGCGCTCGACGCCGAGCTGCCGATGCCGGCCTTCATGTGGACCGGCGAGACGGAGCTCAACTGCGTCCGGCAGAGCGCGGCCTATCTCGTCGACCGCGCCTACGCCCACCACATCCAGCGGCTGATGGTCTTCGGCCTGCTCGCCCTGCTGCTGGGGGTGCGGCCCCATGACGTGCATCGCTGGCACATGTCGATGTACGCCGACGCCGTCGACTGGGTCTCCCTGCCCAATGTCCTCGGCATGAGCCAATATGCCGACGGCGGCCTCGTGGGCAGCAAGCCCTATTGCGCGTCGGGCAACTACATCGACAGAATGAGCGATTATTGCGCCGACTGCCGCTACGATCCGAAACAGGCGACCGGCGAGACGGCGTGTCCCTTCACCACGCTCTATTGGGATTTCCTCTCGCGCAACCGGCAGAAGATTCGCGGCAACCGGCGCATGGGCTTTCAGTTGAAGAACTTGGATCGCAAGGATCAGGGCGAGCGGCGCGCGATCCGCCGGCGGGCGGACGCCCTGAAGTCGGAGCTGACGGCCAAGACCTATCTGTGAGCCATGGACGCCGATCGCATTCGCCCTCTGAACGACGATCCGCCGGATCCCGAGGGGAGCTATGTGCTCTATTGGATGCAGCAGTCCCAGCGCGCCCCGTTCAACCATGCCCTGGAATACGCCGCGCGCCGCGCCAACGAGCGGGATCAGGGCCTGGTGGTCGGCTTCGGGCTCACCGACGCCTATCCGGAGGCCAACGAGCGGCACTACGCCTTCATGCTGGAGGGCCTGGCGGAGACGGCGCAGACGCTGCAGACGCGCGGGATCAAGTTCGTCCTGCGCGCCGGCGAGCCGGACGAGGTCGCCCTGGCGCTCGCCGCCGAGGCGTCGCTCGTGGTCTGCGATCGCGGCTACCTCAGGCATCAGCGGCGCTGGCGCGAACGGGTCGCCAAGGACGCCGGCAAGTCGGTCGTCCAGGTCGAGTCCGACGTCGTGGTGCCGGTCGAGATCGCCTCCGACAAGGCCGAGTTCGCCGCCCGCACGATTCGCCCGAAGCTGCGCCGGGCCTGGCCGGCCTTCCTCTCCGGGCTCGGCGCGACGACGCTGAAGCGCGCCTCGCTGTCGCTGCCCGTCGCCTCCGAGCTCGACCCGCGCCGCCCGGAGCGACTCCTCGAGCGGCTGAAGATCGACCGGAGCGTCTCCCGGGTCGGGCGTTTTCGCGGCGGCACCTCGCAGGCGCGCAGGCGCTTGCAGCGCTTCCTGCGAGCGGGCCTCGAGGGCTATC
>JAWWCG010000343.1:0-4763 GCA_033720555.1 Kiloniellales bacterium
CGCTTCGCCCCGCGCCTAGCGGGCCCATCCAGCCCAGAGCCAACAGCGTTGATTCAATCTGGTCGGGTACTGCTCTAGGGAAGGAAATTCCGTGACCGAGACCTCTGGACGGACAGTCTCCGGCCGCGTCCGAGCGGCGAGCGCCGCGAGGCGGGCGGCGCTTGCGGCGGTGGCCCTCCTGTTCGCGACCGCCTGCGAGGAGGAGCCGGTCCAAGTCTTGGAGAACGTCCGGGCCATCAAGACCATCACCGTTTCCGAACGCGGCTCCGGGCAGTTGCGCCGCTTTCCCGGCATCGTCGAGGCGGTGGACACCTCGAGCATCAGCTTCGAGGTCGCCGGCAACACCCGCGACGTCAACGTCACCGTGGGCGATCGGGTGGAGGAGGGCCAGGTGCTCGCGACCCTCGACGACAAGCCGTTCCAATTGAACGTGGAAGGCGCGGAAGCGGAGCTGGGGCGGGCCAAGGCGCAGCTCGCCGAGAAGCAAACCGACTTCGAGCGCCAGAAGACCCTCTACGAGAAGGACTGGGTGGCGAAGGCGGCCTACGACCAGGCGCTCGCCGCGCGCGACAGCGCCGACAACCAGGTGTCCTACGCCAACTCGAAGCTGAACCTGGCGCGCCGCGATCTCGAGAAGACCATCCTCACCGCCCCCTTCGACGGCGTCATCGCGAAGAAGTTCGTCGACCCGTTTCAGGAAGTGGCGCGCGGCGAGAAGGTGTTCGAAATCTACCGCGAGGGCGCCATGGAGGTCGTCGTCTCGGTGCCGGAGACCGTGATCAACGAGGTCTATCTCGGCCTGCCCGCCGAGGTCGGCTTTCCCTCCGAACAGGTGGAGAGCCTCAAGGGGCGGGTGTCCGAGATCGGCACCGTCGCCGGCGAGGCCAACGCCTTTCCGGTCAAGGTCGCGCTCGCCGATCCGCCGCAAAAGGTGCTGCCGGGCATGACCGCGGAGGTCGCCCTCGTCCTGGGCGAGGTCGACGCCGAGACGTCCTATCTCGTGCCGGTCTCGGCGATCGCGGCGGGCGATCAACCGGGAGAGGGCTTCGTCTTCGTCTTCGACCCCGAAACCGCCACGGTCAAGAAGACGGAAATTCGCGGCCGGGGGGTGAGGGACAACAGCGTGTTCATCATCGAAGGGGTGGCGCCCGGCGACGTCATCGCCGTGGCTGGCGTCAGCTTTCTGCGCGACGGGCAAAAAGTCAAACTCATGGCCCAATAGGGCGCGGGGCGACGGGCGACAAACGGGGGCTGCGCCATGGGCGCCATCACGGCATTCTCGCTGAACACGTCACGGGTCACCATCAGCTTCCTGGTGCTGGTGGTCCTGGCCGGCGTCGCGCAGTTCCTGAGCTTTCCCCGGCAGGAGGACCCGGCGATCGTGATCCGCGAGGCCGTGATCTCCGCGGCCTATCCCGGCATGGTGCCGCAGCAGGTCGAGGAGCTGATCACCCGCAAGATCGAAGCCCAGATCCGCACCATGCCGGAGATCGACGAGATCACCTCGGAGTCGATGACCGGCAAGACCATCATCCACGCCACCACCCGCGACGAATACGACAACCTCGACGAGATCTGGAACCGCCTCCGCAACAAGATGAGCGACCTCGAGCCCGAGCTGCCCGAGGGCACCATCGGGCCCTTCGTCAACGACGAGTTCGGGCTTGTGGCGATCGCCACCATCGCCTTGTGGAGCGACGGTTTTTCCATGGCCGAGATGCGCCTGGTGGCGCGCGACATCCGCGACCGGCTCTACGAGCTCAAGGGCATCCGCAAGGTCGAGCTGATCGGCGTGCAGGACGAGCAGGTGACGCTCAAGTTCTCCAACGCCAAGCTGTCCCAGTTCGGCGTCAGCCCGAGCGAGGTGGTCGATACCCTGATCAGGCAGAACGTGATCCTGCCCGGCGGCAGCATCGACGCCGACGGCGTCGACGTCATGCTCTCGCCCAGCGGCAACTACACCAGCATAGAGGAAATCGAGGACACGCTGATTTCCGTGCCGGGCGACAACCGCATGGTGCGCCTCACCGACCTCCTGAGCGTCGAGCGCGCCTATACCGACCCGCCCGTCGCGCTCGCCTACTTCAACGGCGAGCCGACCATCGTCATCAGCGTGTCGATCACCCCGGGCGTCAACAGCGTCGAGTTCGGCCAGCGCCTGGTCGAGAAGGTCCGCGACCTGGAGAACGAACTGCCGATCGGCTACGTCCTCGATTTCGCGACCTTCCAGCCGGACCTGGTCGTGGCGGCGGTCGACGGGGCGCTGTCCAGCGTCTATCAGACCCTGGCGATCGTGCTGGTCGTGGTGATGCTGTTCCTGGGCGTGCGCAGCGGCCTCATCGTCGGCTCCTTCGTGCCGATGACCATGCTGCTGGGCCTGGTGATCATGCGCCAGTTCGGGATCGAGCTCGAGCGGGTCTCGATCATCTCGTCGATCGTCGCCCTCGGCATGCTGGTGGACAACGCCATCGTGGTGGTGGAGGACATCCGCAGCCGTCTCGAGCGCGGCCAGGAGCGCAAGCTGGCATGCCAGGAATCGGGTCGGACCTTGGCGATTCCCCTGCTCACCTCGTCGCTGACCACCATCCTCGCCTTCATGCCCATGCTGCTGGTCGACGGGCAGACCGGCGAGTACGTCTTCTCGCTGCCCATGGTGGTGATCATCCTCCTGCTCGGCTCCTGGTTCATGTCGATGTACATGACGCCCGCCATGGCCTACTGGTTCATCCGGGTGAAACCGAAGGTGGCCGGCGGGGGCGAGTCCCAGGGCGCGTCCCAGGGCGCGTCCCAGAGCGCGTCCCAGAGCACCTCCCAGGACGAGACGGAGAGCGAGGCCGCGGATCTCTACGGCGGCGGCTTCTATCGTCGCTACCGCGGCTTGCTGGAATTGGCCCTGCGCGCGCGCGTGCTGGTCGTGGCGATCGTCGTCGGCCTGCTGGTCGGCGCCGGCTTGCTCTCGACCTTGCTGGTGCGCGAGTTCTTCGGCCCCAGCGACCGAAACCAGTTCCTGGTCTATATCGACCTGCCGGCGGGCTCGCGGATCACCGCGACCGACCAGGTCGTGCGCGAGTTCACCGACTGGCTCGACGACGAGGCGGTCAACCCCGAGATCACCAGCAGCATCGCCTACGTCGGGACCGGCGGCCCGCGCTTCTTCCTCTCCCTCTCGCCGGTCGACCCGGCGGACAACGTGGCCTTCCTCATCGTCAACACCGAGAGCGACGAGCAGGTGCCGGCGGTCGTCGAGCGCGTGCGGCAGCACCTGCTGAACGAAGTTCCCCGCGTCAACGCCAGGGTGAAACGCATGTGGCTGGGCTCCAACGAGCCGGCCTTCGTGGAGTTCCGCCTGATCGGCAACGACGAGGATTACCTCTGGGAGAAGGCGCAGGTGCTGGACGACGCCCTGTGGTCGGTCGAGGGCATCGATTACGTGCAGAACGACTGGGAGAACAAGACCATCCGGATCGACGTGGTGATCGATCAGGCCCGCGCCCGCCGCGCCCAGGTCACCTCGCGGGAGGTGGCGATCTCGCTCAACGCCTTTCTCGACGGCGCGGTTCTGACCGACTACCGCGAGGGCGACGTCGCCATACCGATGGTCCTGCAGGCGGTGGACAGCGAGCGCCAGGCGCTCGGCGACCTCTGGAACATCAACGTCTATTCCAACGCCCGGGGCGTCAACGTGCCGCTTACCCAGATCGCCCAGTTCAAGGGGCAATGGCAGTTCAGCCGCATCGCCCGCCTGGATCAGGAACGCACGGTCACGCTCTCCACCCGCCACCAGGTGCTGAAGGCGCCGGAGCTCGTGGCGCTCATGACCCCGACCCTGGAGGCCCTGGACCTGAAGCCGGGCTACCGCTGGGAGATCGGCGGCGAGATCGAGGACGCCAACGAGACCAACGAGAAGCTGTTCGCCGGCCTGCCGCAGTGCCTGCTCGGCATCGTGCTGCTGCTGGTCTGGCAGTTCAATTCCTTCCGCCGCCCCGCGATCATCATCCTGACCATCCCGATGGCCTTCGCCGCGGCCCTGGTCGGCATCTTCGCGTTCCGCGCGCCCTTCGACTTCTTCGCGACCCTCGGCCTGCTGAGCCTGGCCGGGGTCATCATCAACAACGGCATCGTCCTGATCGACCGGATCGATTCCGGGCGCGCCGAAGGCATGGCGCCCTACGACGCGGTGGTGATGGCGGCCCTGTCGCGGTTCCGCCCGATCCTCATGTCCGCGATCACCACGGTCCTCGGCGTCGCCCCGCTGATCGTGGTGCGCGATCCGCTGTTCTATTCCATGGCCGTGGTCATCGCCGCCGGCCTGGCGCTCGGCACCATCCTGACGCTGCTGGTGGTGCCGGTGCTCTATAGCCTGTTCTTCCGCGTGCGCCGGACCTGAGCCGGCGGGACGGGCGCGGGCGCCGCTCGTGGTCCCGCGTCGCCCCGCGTCGCTCCCGGAATAGCGCGCGGCGGACACGGTCTTGCGCGGCAAAATCGCTCGCTTCAGAATGTCGGCCTCGACGGGACCCCGCAGGGGAAGGGTCATTCAAGACATCTGGGAAACCGGCCCGGCCGGACAGACGCACGGCCGGGCAAGCGAGTTCCTTTCCTAGAGCAGTACCCGACCAGATTGAACCACGCTGACGGTGCGATTTTGACCGGACGTTAGGAGCGAGGACGATGGACATGCCGACGCATATTCCCGGGGGATTCTCGCGACGAGCGACGCGACGTCCGGCCAAAAGCGCCCGTCCCCCAGGGGTTGGCACAAACCA
>JAWWCG010000344.1:0-4752 GCA_033720555.1 Kiloniellales bacterium
AATCAAACACTCAAGACCCCGCCAAAGCCCAGCACAATCCTCGCCTAAACCCCGGCGAAGCTGCCCCGAAGTCCCCGCCGAAGTCCCCGCCGAAGTCCCATCAAAGCCCCCGCCGAAGCCCCGGTCAGACACCCCGGAACCGGAGGTTTTGGCTTGACGGATTTCCTCGGCTTGGCGTTATACTCGGCCCGAGGCCGCTGAGCGTTCCCAGACCAAACCGGAACCATTTCGGCCCCCAATAATAATTGGTTTTCTATCGGCCCAAAATGTGGTGGTATGGCGCGTCCGGGGGACCCCGGGGCTGCCGGCGCCTTGATGGGCCGTCCGGGAGGGCCGTCCGGCGGCTTCGCCGGGCCGGCGAGCGGACGCGCCGGGACGGGGATGAGAGGGTGACATGGCACTACCTTCGAGCGTCAAGTACGTGGTGATCGGCGCCGGCATTCACGGCCTGTCCACGGCCTGGCACTTGGCGGCGCGCCTGGAGGCGCAGGGCCGGGGCGGCGGCCGGGACATCCTGGTGATCGACAAGACGGCGATCGCCGCCGGCGCCTCCGGCATCGCCTGCGGCGTGGTGCGCAACAACTATTTCCAGCCCGCCATGCGCGAGCTCATGGCCCAGTGCGTCGAGGTCTGGGAGAGCGATCCCGAGGCGTTCAGCTACCACCCCGTCGGCTACATGCAGATCAGCCCGGAGGGCATGCGCGCCGACGTGGCGCAGATCTTCCAGGAGCAACGGGCCATCGGCTACGACTCCCACTTCGTCGAGGGCGAGGCCGAATCGCTCGCCTACATGAAGGGCCTGTTCGACGATTGGCAGGCCAAGGGCATCACCTCGGTGCTGCACGAGAAGAAGGGCGGCTACGCCAACAACACCGCCTCGATCTACGGCCTCGCCAAGAAGGCCGAGGACTTGGGCGTGCGCATCCTGACTGGCCTCAAGGTGGTCGGCTTCGAGACCGGGCACAACTCCGAGGCGGTGCGCGCGGTGGTCACCGACCGCGGGTCGATCGAATGCGAGCAGGTGGTGGTCGCCGTCGGCCCCTGGGTGAACCAGGTCTGGAACATGCTCGAGCTGCCCAAGACGGTCACCATCAAGGGCCGCGACGGCGAGCTGCATGGCGATATTCCGACCTGGCGCTATTGGTGCCTGGAGGAAGGCACGCTCGGGGTCGATCCCGACCTGCAGAAGACCAACGACGGCAAGTTGCCGCCGGTGATCCACGTCGACACCGACGCGCCGCTTCACTCCGACGTCGACGGCTCGCTGATCACGGAGGAGCTGTGGGGCATCTACTACAAGCCGGACTTCAACTTCGGCGGCGTCCAGGGCGGGGCCGCGCCCTACAAGGTGGAGCGGCCGGTCGACGAGGTGGAGATCGACCCCTACGGGCCGGACTCGCCGGAATTCATCGTCGACGACAACTTCGCCCACATGTGGTGCTCGGCGCTGGCCTTCTGCCAGAAGCGCTTCGAGGGTCAGATCAAGCACTACAAGAAGGAGGCCTCGGGCGGCCTCGGCTGCTTCACGCCCGACAGCTTCCCGGTGTTCGACCGCTTCCGGCAGAACGTCTACGTGATCGCCGATTCGAACCACGGCTACAAGATGATCGGGGTCGGCAAGCTGGTCGCCGAGGAGCTGCTGAACGGCGAAAGCGCGCTGCTCAAGCCGTTCCGTTTCTCGCGTTACGAAAGGGGCGAGCTGCATCCGGTCTCGCACAGCCCGTTTCCCTGGAGCTGAGGGCCGCGCCCGGCGCGCCGGGCGGGCTCGACAGTCACCATGGCGGCTGAGAGGCCGCCGAAGACAAGCAAGACAAGATAAGCAGGACGAGCAAGAGAGCACGAACAGGGGAAAGCCATGACGGATCTCGAAGCACACGTGAATGCACCCGGGCGCTCGGACTTGGTCAAACAGGTCCGCGAGAAGATCGACGAGCTGGGCATCAGCTACATCTACTACCAGTTCATCTCGGTGACCGGCCGCATCGTCGGCAAGGGCATCCCGGCCGATCACTGGGAGCAGATCGCCGAGCGGGGATTCCAGCTCGTCTACGGCTCGACCGCCAACCTCTACACCGACCGCCACGGCCACTATATCGGCTACGGCCCCGAGGCCTCCGAGCTGGTCGGCATCCCGGATCCCGAGACCTTCTGCCAGATTCCCTGGGACAAGCGCGTGGCCAGGGTGTTCTGCACCTGCTTCCGCAACCGCGAGGAGCCGGAGAACCCCGGCGGCCATTTGACCTCGGACTGCCGCGGCAACCTGCGCATCATCCACGACGCCTTCAAGGACAAGTACGACGGCCTGCACCTGCGCCACGGCACCGAGCCGGAGATGATGTGGCTGAAGCGCGGCGAAGACGGCCTGCCCGACGGCGGCTTCTCCAAGCCGAACTGCTACCACATCGACCAGTTCGAGAGCCTGCGCCCCGTCTTCATGCAGGTGATCGAGTATTGCCGCGCCATGGGGCTCGACATGATCCAGGGCGACCACGAGGACGCCCCCGGCCAGCTCGAGCTCAACTTCACCTTCGACGACGCGCTCCGGACCTGCGACCGGCTCGCCACCTACCGGCAGATCTGCGCCCAGGTGGCGCGCGAGCACGGGCTGATCGCCTGTTTCATGTCGAAGCCCTTCATGGGCGTCTCGGCCTCCGGCTGCCACCACAACATCTCGCTGTGGACCGGCGGCGAGGACAGCGTCAACGCGCTCGGCAACGAGAACCTGCCCGGCCTGGAAGGCGCCTTCAGCTACCGCAAGGGCGGCGACAACCACTTCCTGCCGGATCCCAAGATCGACGCGCGCAAGCCGGGCCCGATCGGCCTGCAGTGCATCGGCGGCGTGATCGAGCACCTGGGCGCCCTGACCGCGATCGGCTCGTCGACCGTGAACTCCTACCGGCGGCTCTGGGACACCGGGTTCTGGGCGCCGGTCTTCGCCGACTGGGGCTACCAGAACCGCACCTGCGCGCTCAGGATCTCGGCGCCGGGCCGCTTCGAGTACCGCTCGGTCGACTCCATGGTGAACCCCTACCTGATGGCCGCCGCGCTCCTGAAGGCCTTCGAGGACGGCATGGACCGCAACCTCGACCCGGGCGAGCCGGAGGAGCGCAACATCTACGAGGCCATGGAGGCGGGCAAGCTGGTCAAGAAGCTGCCCATGTCCCTGGGCGACGCCTTGGCGGCGCTCGACAAGGACGAGGTCATCAAGGCCGCCATGCCGGACGAAATGTATCGCGTCTACACCCACTACAAGGGCGACGAGTGGGAGAAATTCAACCACACGGTCACCGAATGGGACCTCAAGACCTACTGGGACTGCCTGCCGTGAGCCCCCGTTCCGCGACCCTTCCCGCGACCCTTCCCGCGACCGCCCACTAAGGAGACGAACGACAGATGTGTGGAATTGCCGGAGTGATCCACCGCGGCGGCGCCGCGGACATCGGCACGGAGATGACCTCCATGCTGCTGTCCCTGAAGCACCGCGGCCCGGATTCGACGGGCTTCGCCGTCTACGGCGAGCCGAATCTGGACGAATACGTCATGCGCTTCAAGGTGGCCGAGCAGGAGGACCTGGCGAGCGGCTTCAAGATCCACCAGGCGATCCGCGACCGCAAATCGGAGGTCGACGGACGGCTGGCGGAGAAGGGCGCCAAGCTGCTCGACGAGCAGACGGCGACGGAATACGCCTTCCGCTACCGCTTCGCCTTCGACGGCGACGTGAAGGGCCTGGCCCACTACATCGAGGACGTCGAAGGCGCGGAGATCCTCTCCCTCGGCCACGCCCTGGAGCTGATCAAGGACCTGGGCGACGCCTCGCGGGTCTCCGAGCAGTACCGGCTCAAGGGCTTCCAGGGCACCCACAGCATCGGCCATACCCGCATGGCGACGGAATCCGACGTCGATATCCGCTCCGCCCATCCCTATTGGGCCTATCCCTATAACGACATCTCCGTGGTCCACAACGGGCAGATCACCAACTACTGGATCATGCGCCGGCAGATGGAGCGCAAGGGCCACCGCTTCATGTCGAGCTGCGATTCCGAGCTGCTGGCGGTCTACACCGCGGACAAGCTGAACGAAGGCTACGAGCTGGAGGACTCGCTGAAGCAGTCGATCGAGGAGATCGACGGCGTGTTCACCTACCTGGTGGCGACCGCCGACAAGCTGGGCATGGCCAAGGACACCATGGCGGCGAAGCCGATGGTGCTCTACGAGAGCGACGAGCTGGTGGCGCTCGCCTCCGAGGAGGTCGCCATCCGCGCCATCGTGCCGCACGAGATCGATACCTACGATCCCTACGATGAGGAGGTCCGGGTATGGCAGGCGTAACCGGCGGCGAGTCCGTCTCGCAAGAAATGGGAATGCACACGGAGCAGCTGCGCGGCCGCACGCAGCAGACCTTCTTCCGGCCCGAGGAGGAGGAGCGCTTCGTCTATCCCGACGCCTTCGACGTCGACTTCAACAAGCGCGCGGAGTTCGACGCGGCGGACATGCAGACCATGGAGGTCAATCAGAAGATCCGCGCCTTGATGGCCGACGGCCACGGCACCATCGTGGTCAAGAACCCGGGCGCCAAGCACTCGCTCGGGGTCGGCATCCTCAACCGGCTCAACCTGATCTTCGAGGGCAGCCTGGGCTATTTCGGCTGCGGCCTGCTCGACGGCCCCAATGTGCGTGTCCACGGCCGGGTCGGCTGGTCCTGTGCGGAGAACATGATGGCCGGCACCGTGGTGATCGACAAGAACGCCGGCT
>JAWWCG010000345.1:0-4750 GCA_033720555.1 Kiloniellales bacterium
ACCGCCGAGATCGAGAACCACATCCACGAGCAGTCCGCCGACATCGCCCAGGGCGTCGATGCCGCCGGCAACAAGGACGAGGGCGCCGGCGACCAGGGCATCATGTTCGGCTATGCCTGCTCGGAAACCGAGCAGCTCATGCCCGCGCCGATCTTCTTCGCCCACAGCATACTGAAATCCTTGGCGGAGGCCCGCCATTCGGGGGCCGAACCGGGCTTGGGGCCCGACGCCAAGAGCCAGGTCACGCTGGAGTACGAAAACGACCGCCCGATGCGCTCGACCTCGATCGTGGTCTCGACCCAGCACGATGCGGCGCTCGATCAGGACGAGGTCCGGGCCATCGTCCGCCCCCACGTGGAGAACGTGCTGCCCGAGGGCTGGATGTGCCCGGAGGAGGAGTTCTACGTCAACCCGACCGGCCGCTTCGTAATCGGCGGCCCGGACGGCGATTGCGGGCTCACCGGGCGGAAGATCATCGTCGACACCTACGGCGGCGCGGCGCCGCACGGCGGCGGCGCCTTCTCGGGCAAGGACCCGACCAAGGTCGACCGTTCGGCGGCCTATGCCGCGCGCTACCTGGCGAAGAACGTGGTCGCCGCGGGCCTGGCCACGCGCTGCACCATCCAGCTCTCCTATGCCATCGGCGTCTCCAAGCCGCTTTCGGTCTACGTCAACACCCACGGCACGGGCGAGGCCTGCGAGGACCGCCTGGCGACCACCCTGGCGGGGCTGGTCGATTTGTCGCCGCGCGGCATTCGCGAATACCTCGCCCTCAGCCGGCCGATCTACGCGCGGACCGCCGCCTACGGCCATTTCGGCCGGCCGCCGGAAGCCGACGGCGGGTTCTCCTGGGAGCGCTTGGACCTGGTCGATCCCTTGCGGTCGGCCTTCGACGGCTGATCCTTCAGCGGCCGGCGATGTCCGGCGACCGCGACACGCCCGGTCCCGTTCACGGATCCGAGGGAGGCGGCCGGCCGAGCCTTTACGGGCGGCGCCGGGGGCGGCCGCTGCGACCCGGCCGGCGTCGCCTGCTCGAGGAGCTGCTGCCGCAAGTCGCCGTCGCGCTGCCGCCGTCGGGCGGGCGCCTGGATCCCGGCGCGCTCTTCGCCCGCAGGCCCGAGGCGCTCTGGCTGGAAATCGGCTTCGGCAGCGGCGAGCATCTGGCCTGGCAGGCCGCGCGCCACCCCGGCGTCGGCTTTCTGGGGGCCGAGGTCTTCGTCAACGGCGTGGCCGCCCTGCTGCGGCGGATCGACGAACACGGCCTCGAGAACGTGCGCATTCTCCAAGGCGACGGGCGGGCCCTGTTGGATGTCCTGCCGGCGGCGTGCCTGGAGCGGGTGTTCATCCTGTTTCCCGATCCCTGGCCCAAGGCCCGCCACCACAAGCGGCGCCTGATCCGGCGCGAGACGCTGTCGCGCTTGGCGACGCTCATGGCCGACGGCGCGGAGCTGCGCCTGGCCACCGACGATCCGGACTACCAACGCTGGATCCTGGAGCGAGCCACGACGCATCCGGCGTTCGCCTGGCAGGCCGAGGGGCCGGCGGACTGGCGTGCCCGGCCGGCGGACTGGCCGCCCACCCGCTACGAGCAGAAGGCGATCGCTCAGGCGCGCCAACCGCTCTTCCTGCGGTTCCGGCGGCGCCCCCGGCAACGGTCCGAGACGCCCCGGCGGGCCTGATCTCCGGCGCCCGGGCGACGGCGCCCACGGACGGAAAAGCCTTGCGGCGCCGAGGCCTTGAGCGTAAGGTGCGCGATCCTTTTGGGTGCGATGTGATGCTCGCGCGAGTGCCACATCAGGCTCCTCTCGAGGTGGGCCACCGGCCCACTTTTTTTTACCGTCCGGCAGGGAAGGGCATGCGCCGCGCGCAACCCCCCGCCTCAGGGAGACGAGGGTGCCGAGTCTGACCAGCGAAGGCCGCGCCGCGACGATCGAAGAGTTGGTGAAAGCGCCTCTGCACGCCGAGGGCTTCGACATCGTGCGCGTGGTCCTCTCCGGGGACCACCGGCCGAAGCTCCAGATCATGGTGGAGCGACAGGACGGCGCGCCGGTGGACGTGGACGACTGCGCGCAGGCGAGCCGCCTGGTCAGCGCCGTCCTCGATGTTGAGGATCCGCTGTCCGGCCCCTATGTGTTGGAGGTCAGCTCGCCGGGCATCGATCGGCCGTTGACGCGGCTCGGCGACTTCGAGCGCTTCGCCGGCCACGAGGCCCGCGTCGAACTCCGCACGGCGCTGGACGGCAGACGGCGGTTCCGCGGCCGTCTTCGCGGCGTCGACCGGGACCGGATCCGCCTGGAGACGGAGCGCGAGGAGATCGAGCTGTCCTTCGACGACATCCAGAAGGCGAAGCTTGTGTTGACCGATGAGCTGATCGCGGCGAGCCAGCAACGGCCGTGAGCGATCCCAAAGGAGTTGAGTAGGGGAAGATGGAGACAACGGCGCTTTCGAGAACGGAGTTGCTCCAGGTCGCCGACGCCGTGGCCCGGGAAAAGAACATCGAGCGCGAAGAGGTGCTCGAGGCCATGGAACAGGCGATCGGCAAGGCGGGGCGCGCCAAATACGGCCACGAGCACGACATTCGCGCGGAGATCGACCGGCGGACCGGCGAAATCTACCTGCGCCGGTTTCGCGAGGTGGTCGACGAGATCGAGAACGAGTTCACCCAGATGACGCTGGAGGACGCCCAGGCCCGCCAAACCGGGCTCGGCGTCGGCGAATTCCTGATCGAGGACCTGCCGCCGATCGACCTCGGGCGCATCGCGGCGCAGACCGCCAAGCAGGTGATCGTCCAGAAGGTCCGCGAGGCCGAGCGGCAGCGCCAGTACGAGGAGTTCAAGGACCGGGTCGGCGACATCGTCAACGGCATCGTCAAGCGCAACGAGTTCGGCAACGTGACGGTCGACCTGGGCCGCGCCGAGGGCCTCATGCGCCGCGACGAGAGCCTGCCGCGCGAGGCGCTGAGGACCGGCGACCGGGTGCGCTCCTACATCTTCGACGTGCGCGAGGAGCCGCGCGGCCCGCAGATCTTCCTGTCGCGCACGCACCCGCAGTTCATGGCCAAGCTGTTCGCCCAAGAGGTGCCCGAGATCTACGACGGCATCATCGAGATCAAGTCGGTCGCCCGCGACCCGGGCAGCCGCGCCAAGATCGCCGTCATTTCCCACGATTCCTCGATCGACCCGGTCGGCGCCTGCGTCGGCATGCGCGGCAGCCGGGTCCAGGCGGTGGTCAGCGAGCTGCAGGGCGAGAAGATCGACATCATCCCCTGGTCGCCCGATACCGCGACCTTCGTTGTGAACGCCCTGGCGCCCGCGGAGGTCACCAAGGTGGTGATCGACGAGGATCAGGGGCGCATCGAGGTGGTGGTGCCGGACGATCAGCTCTCGCTGGCCATCGGTCGGCGGGGCCAGAACGTGCGCCTCGCCTCGCAGCTCTCCGGCTGGGAGATCGATATCCTGACGGAGGACGAGGAGTCGCGCCGCCGCCAGGAGGAGATTCGTTCGCGCTCTCAGATGTTTATCGATTCCCTCGACGTGGACGACGTGATCGCCCACCTGCTGGTGGCCGAAGGCTTCACGACCATCGAGCAGGTGGCCTTCGTGCCGATCCAGGAGCTGGCCGAGATCGAGGGCTTCGACGAGGACGTCGCCGAGGAGCTGCGCGCCCGCGCCCGCGGCTTTCTCGAGGAGCAGGATCGCCAGTTCGAGGAGGAGCGCCGCGCGCTCGGCGTTGCCGACGAGCTGGCGGCGCTCGAGGGCGTATCGCCCAGCATGCTGGTCCGCTTCGGCCAGAACAACGTCAAGACGCTCGACGATCTGGGCGACCTGGCGAGCGACGAGCTGATCGAGCTGCTCGGCGACGCCGCCCCGTCGCCGGAGGCCGCCGATCGCATCATCATGGCGGCGCGCGCCCATTGGTTCGAGGACGGCGAAGAGGGCGAGGAGGCCTCCCAAGACTCGGGCGCAGCCGCGCCGGAAGGCGGTGCCGTCGAGGCCGTGGAAACGGAAAAGCAGCCCCAGGAAGGAGCTTAAGGCCGAAACCCGATGCACGCCGCCGTTTTGCCACCTTTGGACGACCGGGCGGACGCCCGTACGGACGACCGCGCGAGCCGCGAGCCGCAGCGTCGCTGCATCGCCAGCGGCCAGGTGCGGCCCAAGGACGAGCTGCTGCGCTTCGCCGTCGATCCGGCGGGCATGGTGGTGCCCGACCCGGCCGGCCGCCTGCCGGGGCGCGGTTTGTGGTTGAGTCCGCGTCGGGATATGTTAGAGAAGGCCTGCGCGCGAAACCTGTTCGCCAAGGCGGCGAAAGCTCCGGTGCGCGTGCCGGAGGATTTGCCGGGGCGGACGGAGGGCGCGCTCCGCCGGCGCTTTCTGGAGCTCCTGGGCCTCGCCAATCGGGCCGGCCAAACGGTCGCCGGATTTCAGCAGGTCCGGGCGTATCTTGGCGCCGGGACGGCGGCGTTGTTGGTGCAGGCGGCCGACGGCGCTGCGGACGGACGGCAGAAGATCGCCGCCTTGGCCATGGCGCGACAGCCCGAGCTGCCGAGGCTGGCCCTGTTCACGGCCGCCGAGCTCGGACGGGCCATCGGGCGGGAGCAGGTGGTGCACCTCCTGGTGTTGCCCGGCGGCTTGGCCGAGCGCCTCGAGGCCGACGGCCGGCGGCTGGCGGGCCTGCTCGGCGATAGCGGGATGGGGTCGTAAGGAACCGAGTTTGAGTCCATGAGCGAAGCGACGACCAGCAAGGACGAAAA
>JAWWCG010000346.1:0-4747 GCA_033720555.1 Kiloniellales bacterium
CTTCCACGGCCGCGGCGGCTCGGTCAGCCGCGGCGGCGCGCCGGCCGGCCGCGCCGTCGCCGCCCAGCCGCCGGGCTCGGTGCGCGGTCGCCTGCGCCTCACCGAGCAGGGCGAGGTGGTCTCCTCCAAGTACGCCAACCGCGGCACCGCGCGCTCCCAGCTCGAGCTGATCGCGGCCAGCGTCCTGGAGCACAGCCTGATGACCGGCGAGGGCCGGGGCGAGCCGCACAACCCCGAGTTCGACGAGGCGATGGAGGCGCTCGCCGGCATGTCCTACGCCGCCTACCGGCGCCTCGCCGAGCATCCGGGCCTGGTCGACTACTACCAGGCGGCGAGCCCGGTCGAGGAGCTAGTGCGGCTCAAGATCGGCTCGCGCCCGGCGCGGCGCTTCGGGGCGGCGAACCTGGGCGACCTCAGGGCGATTCCGTGGGTGTTCGGCTGGAGCCAGAACCGCCACCTGATCTCCGGCTGGTTCGGCGCCGGCAGCGCGCTGGAAAGCTTCGTCGAAGTGCGCGGCGCGGCGGGCGAGGCGCTGCTGAACGACATGTTCGAGTGCTTTCCGCTGTTTCGGCTGATCGTCGACGAGATGGAAAAGACCCTGCTGCTGGTCGACCTCGACATCGCCTGGGCCTACGCCGAGCTGGTGCCCGACGCGGCCCTGCGCGACGGGATCTTCGCCCTGGTTCAGAGCGAGTACGAGCGGACCTGCGCCCATCTGCTGCGCCTCACCGGCGAGGACCGGCTCGGCCTGCGCTTTCCCAACTTTCGCGATCGCATGGCGCGCCGCCTGCCGGTGCTCGACCAGGTCGGGCGCGAGCAGGTGCGCCTGATCACCCGCACCCGCGCGGCGAAGAACGGCGCCGGCCGGGTCCGCAAGGACGACCTGGTGCCGCTGCTGCTGTCCATCAATTGCGTCGCCGCGGGGCTCGGCTGGACCGGCTAATCCGTGGCTTCGGTCGGGCGCAGCCGCCAGCTCCCGTCGGCGAGCAGGCAGGCCTCGCCGAAGGCGTCCACCGGCTTGCCGTCGACGGTGATCTCGGTCTTGACGCTGAGGCAGTTGCGGCCGGCCCCGTCGCCCGGTGTCGAGCCGGGGCCCGCGCCGTCGGCCAGGATCGATCCACCGTCGTCGCCGACGTGGATCCACTTCGGGGTCACCGGCGGCGTCTCGTAGGCGGGGGCCGGCGCGCGCGCCTCGGATGGGTAGCCCGGTGCCGAGACCACCCCCGGGCGATAATCGTAGACGTAGCCCGGGGTCGAATAGTAGCCGAGCGGGACGTAGAACGGGCGGTCTCGATGCCTGCCGCGCTTGGCGAAGCCCCGGTGGCGGCGGCGCTTGTCGAACTTCTTGGCCTGGAAACGGCCGCTGCGAAACTGCGGCTGGACCGTGAACCTCGGCCCCTGCAGGCCCGGCGGGTTGCCGACCC
Source organism: Kiloniellales bacterium (assembly GCA_033720555.1). Lineage (GTDB taxonomy): Bacteria > Pseudomonadota > Alphaproteobacteria > Kiloniellales > JAKSDN01 > CALJXB01. The sequence goes on from JAWWCG010000346.1 coordinate 1,425, forward strand.
GCACGAAGCTCGGCCTCGATTTGCCCTTGCCGGCCTCGGCCGGCGGCGCAAGCGACAGCATGACAGCGCAGACCGCGACGCTCGCCGCGCAGAACCACCCCACCGCCGCGCCGGTTCGCAATGCCAGGCCTCTCCTCATCCCTTACGATATAGGCCTCTCGCTATGCCGCGTCCACTTTTCGCAGGCTCGGCCAAGGCCGCCGCGCGTCGGCGGCGGCGCGCCTGCTAGCGGGCGGGCGCCGCACCCTCGGCGGCCAGGCGCAGGCCGAAGGCGACCAGCGCGGCACCGGCGATCGCCTCGAGCCAGCGCGAAACCCGCGCGTAGACCCGGCGCGACGGCGCGCTGGCGAAGACCACGGCGACCAGCCCGTACCAGGCGACGGTCTGCGCCATGACGACGGCGACGGCGGCCAGATAGAACGCCGCCGGGGCGTCGGGCGGCACGGCGAGGGCGAACACGCTTGTCCAGAAGATGCCGGACTTGGGGTTGCTGAGGGTGGTCAGCAGGCCGGCGCGAAACGGCGAGCCCCGCGCCGGCGCGCTCGCGGCGCGCGCCGCGAGCGCCGGCCGCGCGGCGGAGAGCAGATAGCGCCCGCCGGCGTAGACGAGATAGGCGGCGCCGAGCAGCCGCAGCCAGTGATAGAGCGCGCCGGCCTGCTGCAGCACGACGCCGATTCCGGCCAGGCTCAGGGCGACCCAGAAGAAGGTCGCCAGGGCGACCCCCGCGACCGCCGCCAGGCCGCCGGCCCGCGAGACGCTGGCGGCGCGGTGGCCGACCACGATCAGGTTCGGGCCCGGCGTCGCGGCGGCCAGGATGTGCAGCGCCGCAAGGGCGCCGAGCGACGGCAGATAGTCGACGGGGAGCTCCATCTTGCGCCTCCGGTGGGCTTGCCTCTATCGGTCCCGCTCGGACCGCGCGGCACTTTAGGGCATTTGCCGCTTACGTGGAATCGCACCGGCCCGCATCCGTCCACCGTGCGATTGTACCCTAGCAGTGGCGGTCAGAGGGTCGGGAGGGCCGGAGGGCCGGGGGCCGTTCTTGCGCCGCCGGGCGGAGAAGCCTATCCCTCGTTCCCGCAGACGCGGCGCCGGGCGGGCGGCGCGCCGGCACCGCGGGCGGGCGTTCGGAGCGGACCATGGCGAGACGGGCAGGCAGGGCAGTTCGCAAGCCGGTCAACCTGGCGCTGCAGGGCGGCGGTGCGCACGGCGCCTTCACCTGGGGCGTGCTCGACCGGCTGTTCGAGGACGGCCGCATCCGCATCGAGGCGGTCAGCGGCACCTCGGCCGGCGCCATGAACGCGGTGGTCGCGGCCGACGGCCTGATGCGCGCCGGCGAGGACGGCGCGCGCGACGGGCTCGCTCGGTTTTGGAAGGCGGTCAGCGACGCCGCGCGCCTCAGCCCGATCCAGCGCGGCCCGATCGACATCTTCATGGGCAACTGGAATCTCGACCACAACCCGAGCTTCCTGTTCTTCGACCTGGTCAATCGCCTGTCGTCGCCCTACGACGTGAACCCGCTCAACTTCAACCCGCTGCAGGAAATTCTCGAGGACATCGTCGACTTCGAACTGGTGCGCGGCTGCGATTCCATGAAGGTCTTCGTGTCGGCGACCAACGTGGAGACCGGGCGCGTCGAGGTCTTCGACCGCCACGAACTCACCTGCGACATGGTGATGGCCTCGGCCTGCCTTCCCCTGCTGTTCCAGGCAGTCGAGATCAAGGGCGTGCCCTATTGGGACGGCGGCTACATGGGCAACCCGGTGCTGTTCCCGTTCTACAAGGAATGCGCCTCGGCCGACATCGTGATCGTCCAGATCAATCCGGTGGAGCGACCGGGCACGCCGCGCTCGGCGCGCGAGATCCTCAACCGGCTGAACGAGATCACCTTCAACAGCAGCCTCTTGAAGGAGCTGCGCGCGATCGACTTCGTGCAGCGCCTGCTGGACGACGGCAAGCTCGACCCGAGCCACTACCGCCGGCTCCACGTCCACGTCATCGAGGCGCAGGACCGCCTCCTGCCGCTTGGCGCGTCTTCGAAGCTGAACGCCGAGTGGGACTTTCTGCGCCACCTCTTCGACATCGGCCGCGCCGCGGCGGAAGACTGGATCGAGCGCTCCTACGATCGCCTCGGCCGGGGCTCGACGGTCGATATCCGCGCCCTGTTCCAAGGGCGCGACGTCTAGGCCTGCCCGGCCGGCCGGGCCGGCGCGGGTCCTCACGGGCGCTCAGTACCCGCCGCCGCGCCGCTCGGGCTCCGCCGGCGGCTGGTGGCGGCCGTGGTGTCGGCACGCGGAGACCAGCGCGAGCGGCGCCAGAAGCAGCAGGGTCTTGAGCAGTGTTCGCCGATCGGTCATGACGGGGGTCTCCCTCGGCTGGAGATCGTCCCCATTACACCACCGCCGCTCGCGGCGTGTCGACGCACGAAGGCTTGAGCGCGGCGTGACCCGCGAGACCGCTGGGGGCCGTCAATCCAGCCGCGGGAAGGGCGGCCACTGCCGGCCGAACAGCCGCGTCATCTCGGCCGCGAAGTCCTGGTTGCGGCAGAGCGACTGCGCCGGCAGCTTGCGCACCAGGGTGACGCTGCCCTGGCGGCTCTTGTGGGGCTCGACCAGGCTCAGCATCTCGAAGCGCGCGGCGACGCCGCCCTCGGCCTGCTGGCGCTTGATCTCGTCGATGATCGGGCTCGAGATCATCGCCGGCACGGTCTCGCCGCCGCGGCGCATTTCCACGGTCCAATAGGTGAAGTGCAGCACCAGCATGCCGTGGTCGTCGTTGATCAGCGGCCAGTATTCGCCGATGAAGTCGACGTAGTCGCGCGGCCCGCCGCAGTCGAACCAGACGAAATCGAGCGGCAGGTCCGCCGCGGCGAGCTGTTCGGAGTGGCCGCGGAAGGCGCCCTCGCGCAGATCGACCGTCTCGTTCAGGCCGAGCTTCTCCAGGACCTCGACCACCCTGGGCGCGGAGGAGTCCGCGAGCGAGAAATCATCGATGGCGATCAGTCGCGGCCGGTAGGCTTCGTGGTAGAAGGGCGGAATCAAGACCTGCAGGCGGGGCTGGCCCTGGTCCGGGCCGGCCAGCAAGGCGCGGTCGGCCTCGAACTCCTCGCGCGCGTCGGCCAGCGCCGCGGCCAGGAACGGCGTGGTGTAGCCCAGCCCGACCTCCAGGCAGGTGCGCGGCCGCGTCATGCGGACCAGAGCGTAGAGCAGGTGGGCCGCCGACTCCGTCCCCATGGCCGGCTCGAACAGGCGCTGGCACTCGTCGAGAAACTCGCGGCTTATCAGCAAGGCTTGCGATCCATGGCGCGGGGACGGCCGGCGACAAGC
>JAWWCG010000347.1:0-4737 GCA_033720555.1 Kiloniellales bacterium
ACTATCCGGTGCAGCCGACCCTGTTCTTCGAGTTCCACGGCAGCACGCGCGGCGTCGAGGAGCACGCCGAGACCGTCGGCGGGATCTGCGCCGAGCTGGGCGGCGGCGACTTCCGCTGGGCGACCCAGCAGGAGGACCGCAGCAAGCTGTGGCAGGCCCGCCACGACGCCTACTACGCCTGCCTCGCCCTGCGCCCCGGGGCGCGCGGCTGGCCGACCGACGTCTGCGTGCCGATCTCGCGCCTCGCCGAATGCCTGTTGGAGACCCGGCGCGACGTGGACGAGGCCGGCCTGCTCGCGCCGATCGTCGGCCACGTCGGCGACGGCAACTTCCATCTGGTCTTCGTGCTCGATCCCGACGACAAGGCGGAGTGGGAGCGCGCCGCGGCGGTCAACCAGCGCATGGTGGAGCGGGCGCTGGCCATGGGCGGCACCTGCACCGGCGAGCACGGCATCGGCCACGGCAAGATCAAGTATCTCTTTAGCGAGCACGGCGAGGCCGTCGAGGTCATGCGCCAGGTCAAGCGTGCGCTCGACCCGGAGAACATCATGAATCCGGGCAAGATCGTCGAACCCTGAGGCCGCTGGCGACGGGCGCGCGCCCGCCGCGCGGCACGCCACCGCCATGCCCGACCGGTCGGGTCGCCTAAATCGTGATCAACCCGAGCGCCGTCGAGCCGCCGTAGCTAGCCGTTGAGGCGGCGCTGTCTGGCTGCTATGGAAATCGCTCTATCACCCCTGGCGGCGTCCCTCGGGGGGCGGGGCGCGGCCGCGCGTGTGGGCAAAAGGTATAGGTTTGCGCACGTTCCTGATCGCTGTCGGCGCGGTGCTGGTCCTGCTGGTCGCCGCCGTCCTGGTCGGCCCCAGCCTGGTCGACTGGAACACGCAGAAGGACCGCATCGTCGCTGAGGTCCGCGAGGCGACCGGGCGCGACTTTTCGATTCGCGGCGACATGAGCCTGTCGCTCTTACCTGTGCCGGCGCTGACGGCCCAGGGGGTGCGCCTGGCGAGCGTCGAGGGCGGCTCGGACGCGCCGATGGTGGAGCTCAAGGAGCTGCGCGTGCGCGTCGCCGTCTTGCCGCTGCTCGGCGGCACCGTGCAGGTCGAGCGGATCCTGCTGGTCGAGCCGCGCATTCTGCTGGAGGTGCTGCCCGACGGCCGGCGCAACTGGTCGTTCGACCACGGCTCGGCCGAGACTGCGGGCCAGGGCGGGCGGAGCGCCTCGGATTTCGACATCCGCTTCGACGACGTCTCGATCGAAAAGGGCACCCTGATCTACCGCGACGCCGTGAGCGGCCGCGAAGAGCGGATCGACGAGCTCACCATGCGAATCGTCGCCGAGTCGCTGCACGGGCCGTTCGCCGCCAAGGGCAGCGTCGAGACGCACGGCGTCGAGGGCGACTTCGAGGGGACTCTGGGCCGCCTGGTCGAAGAGGGGGCGACCCCCTACAACGTGGTGGTGAAGCCCGCCGGCGGGTCCGCGCGCGTGCAGCTTTCGGGCGCCATCTCGACCCACCCGGAAACCGTCTCGATCCACGGCCGGCTCAAGGGCGAAGGCGAGAACCTGGCCCGCCTGATCGAGGACCTGAGCGAGGCGGGCGGACCCTGGCCGACGGCCATGACGCAGGCCTTCGCGGTCCAGGGCGAGGTGTCGCTGGACTCGACGGCCGTGTCGGTCTCGGACCTCGCGCTGGAGCTGGCCGGCGTCCGGCTCACCGGCGACATGGCCAGCGCCCTGGCGCCGCCCTACGACGCCCGCCTCACCCTGGCGGCCGCGCAGCTCGACCTCGACCGGCTGTTCGAATCGGACCGAGCGGCGCCCGCCGGGGACCGCCAGGCGGGCGAACCGGCAGCCGACGCGGCGCCGTCGCCCGGCGCCTGGGTCTTGCCGGCCGACACCAACGCCCGCCTCGAGCTCTCGGTCGACGCCCTGGTCTTCCGCGGCCAGCTGGTTCGCCAGCTTCGCCTCGATGCGGCCTTGAGCGACGGCGAGCTGCAGCTCGAGCGCGCCTCGGCGCTGCTGCCCGGCAGCTCGGACGTCAGCCTGAGCGGCAGCCTGCGGGACGCCGAGGGCGAGGCCGCCTTCACCGGCTACCTGGAAGCCGCGTCGGACAATCTGCGCGGGCTGCTGTACTGGGCCGGCGCCGACGTGAGCGCGGTGCCGCCGGACCGCCTGAGGCGGATGAACCTGTCGGGCCAGGTGACGGCCTCGGCCAAACAGATAGCGATCAACGATCTCGACCTGCGCTTCGACCTGACCCGGGTGTCGGGCGGCGTGGTTGTGGCGCCGCGGCGGCGGCCGGGCCTCGGCATCGGGATGGCGCTCGATAGCATCGATCTCGACGCCTATTTGCCGGCCAAGTCGGACGGGCCCGACGTGGCCGAAAAGTCCGGCGAGGCCGAAAAGTCCGACGGGGCCGAAAAGTCCGACGGGGCCGAAGAGTCCGGCGGGGCCGCGGGATCCGCCGCGCAAGAGGGCGCCCAGGAGGGGGGCCAACAGGCCGGGGCGGCGGCGGGCGGCGGGCTCGCCCTGCTCGACGCGTTCGACGCCAACCTCAACCTACGCGCCGGCGCGCTCACGCTCGGCGGCGCCAAGGTCAAGGACGTGGAGGTCGATGCGACCCTGCAGCAGGGGGCGCTCGACGTCCGCACGGCGCGCGTCGGCAAGCTGGGCGGCGGCGAGATCGCCTACGTCGGCCGGGTCGAGGCGCTCGCCACCTCGCCGTCGCTCGACGGCGAGGTCCAGTTCTCGCTCGGCGAGCCGGTGCGCCTCGCGCCGCTGCTCGGCCTCGAGCCCGAATCGCTGCTCGGCGTGCCGGCCCTGAGCGGCGAGAGCCGGGTCACCGGCGATCTCGACAATCTCGTCGTGGACGCGCAAGTGTCCGGCGGCGGCGGGCGTCTCGGCGTGGCCGGCGCGATCAAGCCCGCGGCCGAGCCGGTTTCCTTCGACGTGAGCCTGACCGGCCGCCATCCCGATCTGGCGGCGCTCCTGGACCTGGCGGGCCATCCCCTGCCGCCCGGATCGGACCTCGGCGTCCTGGACCTCGCCTTGCGGGTCGCCGGCGAGCCGGCGCGGTTTCAGGTCAGCGAGCTGAAGGGCGCGCTCGGGCCGGCCACGCTGTCCGGCGGCTTCGCGGTGGCGCTCGACGGGCCGCGCCCGGCGGTCTCCGCGCTGGACGTCGCGATCGAGGCCAAGTCGGCCGACGCCGGCGCGCTGGCCGGCCTGGCCCGTTTGGCCGGCGTGACGGAGCGGCGGCTGGGCGAGCTGGGCGAGCTGGGTGACCTGGGCGCTCTCGAGATGCGCGGGCGGCTGACCGGCGGACCCCATCGGGCGCGCCTGGACGACCTCGAGGCGAGCCTCGGGCCGCTGCGGCTATCGGGCGGGGTCGGCCTGAGCCTGGCCGGCCTGGCCCCGGCGCTTGAGGACTACGACCTGAGCCTCGCGGCGAAAGACCCGGATCTCGCCGCGGCGGCGGCCCGCTTCGGCTGGGGCGCCGGGATCGCGGCGGACGCCGGCGCGCTCGACCTGGCCGCGCGCCTGCGCGGCGACCGCGACCGGCTGCAGCTCGAGGACCTGGAAGGCCGCCTCGGGCCGGTCGAGCTGTCGGGCCGCCTGTCGGCCGACCTCGAGGGCGAGCGTCCGGCCGTGGTGGCGGAGCTGGAGACCGGCGAGCTGCCGCTCGGCCTGCTGCTCGGCGGCACGGGTGAGGCGGACGGCGCGGCGGGTGCGCCGGGCGCGGGCGGGCGCTGGTCCGAGGTCGCCATCGACCTCGGCGGGCTGCGGTCGTTCGACGCCCGGGTGGACCTGCGCTCGGCGGCGCTGACCCACGACGCGCTGCGGGTGGAGCGCCTCGGCCTGAGCGCCCGGCTGAGGGCTGGCCTGCTCGACCTAGAGCGCCTCACCGGCACGCTGCACGGCGGCACGCTGCAGGTGACGGGGCGCGTCGACCTGCGCGAGGAAATCGCCGCCGAGCTCGCGGTCACCGCGGTCGAGGTCGACCTCGGCGACCTGCTGCGGGCCCAAGCCGGCTTCGAGCGGATCTCGGGGCCGGTCTACGTCAACGGCGACTTTACCAGCCACGGCCGCAGCGAGGCGGATCTCGTCGCCGCCCTCGCCGGCACGGCCGAGGTCTCCGGCCTGCTGACCTTCCGGGCGCGGGACGATGCGGCGGCCGAAGATCAGAACGACGCCGACTTGACCGGGCTGCTGTCGCGGGCCCTGGGTCGGCATCCGGTCCGCCTGGCCGGCAGCATCGTGGCCGAGGAGGGGCTGCTCTACACCACGGATACCCGGCTCGACGGACAGCCCGCCTACGCCCTGACGGAAGCCACCCTCGACCTGCCCGGCTGGACTCTGGAGGGCGTGACCGACATCTACGAGCGGTCGACCGGCCAGCCGCTGATCTCCACCCTGGCCTTCGGCGGCCCGCTCGACGCGGTCGATCTGGCGCGCCTGGCGCCGCCGGCCAGCCCCGCGCCCGCGCCCGAGGTCGAGCCCGAGACGGCGCCCGAGCAAGCGCCCGAAGCCGAGCCCGGAGCGGCGGAGCCCGCGCCCGAGTCCGTGCCCGAATCCGGGGCCGCGCCCTTCGTCTCGGGCCCGGACGAGCCGGAGGCGCCGGCCGCGGCTCCGAGTGAGGCGCAGCCCGAGGCTCCGGCGCCGGCCCCGAAGCCGGCCAAGCCGTCGGCCCCGCAGCCCGACGACCTGCTGAAGGACCTGCTCAAGCTCGGCAGTTAGGCC
>JAWWCG010000348.1:0-4724 GCA_033720555.1 Kiloniellales bacterium
CAAGGCGATCGACGAGCGGTCGAAACCGGTCAGGCCCTGGGTGCCCGGCGCGTTGCGCAGCTTGCCGTCGAGGCCGTAGCACCAGGCGTGGTAGGGGCACGTGAGAAGGCGCGCCCGCCCGGTGCCCTCGACCAGGGCGTGGGCGCGGTGCTGGCAGACGTTATAGAAGCCGCGGATCGTGCCGTCGTTGTCGCGGACCACGAAAAGGTCCTGATCGGCGATCGAGAAGGCGTGGTAGTCGCCCGGCTCCGGAATGCGGCTCTCGTGGCAGGCGAACTGCCAGGTCTTGAAGAACAGACTTTCGCAGATCCGCGAGAAGACCTGCGGGTCGGTGTAATAGCGCGCCGCCAGCGCCCTCGAACCGGCAACCGCCGCATCGTTCATGACAGCCTCCCTTGCTGCGCCGCCCGGACTCAGCCGAGCGCCCCGAGACGTGGTCCTTCTTCGTAGATGCCCGCCTTCAGCCGTTCCAGGTGGAACGATTCGATCCGCGCCTGCGCCGCCTCGCCCGCGCGGGCGACTAGGAGCGCGACCAGCGCCTCGAGCAGGCCCGTGACCGCGGCGTGGCTCTGGAAGAACTGCGGCGTGCTGGTCGGGCAGATGATCACCTCGTCCGCCTCGCGCGCCAGGGGCGAGGTCAGGCTGTCGGTGATGCCGACCACGGCGGCGCCGTTGCGCCGGGCCAGGCGGACCGCGGCCATGGTTTCCGAGCGGTAGGGCTGAAACGTGAGCGCGATCACGAGGTCGCGGCGGCCGACCAGCGCCAGGTCGTCGATCGGCAGCGAGCCGTGCCGCGGGATCGGGGTGATGTGCTCGAAGGCCATGCGGGCGACGTACCAGAACTGGTAGGCGAGCCCGTAGGCCGAGCCCATGCCCGCCACGAACACGCGCTCGGCCGCGAGAATCCGGTCGGCGACGGCCTCCAGCTTGGCGATGTCCTGGTTGCGGAAGCCGCGCTCCACGTTGTCGGCGATCGCTTCGGCCACCTCGCCCAGGACCGCGCCGGCGCCGCCCTCGGCGGCCAGCGCCCGAAGCCAGCGGGCGCGGTCGCCGAACCCGCCCAGCTCGTCGGTCACCAGGAAATCGCGAAACCGCTCGCGCAGGTCGTCGTAGCCCTCGAAGCCGATCTGGCGCGCGAGGCGCACGAAGGCGTTGGGGTGGACGGCGGCGCGCGTCGCCAGGCTGCGCATGGATTTCAAGCCGACGTCGCGCGGATTGTCGATGATGTGCCGGGCCGCGGCCTGCAGCGCTTCCGGCATGTCGGGAAACGCGGCGCTCAGGGCCTCGATCACACCCTTCGCGGTCGTCGGCGGCTGGGACATGGTGTATCAATCTTGTTGACAGTGATACAGTTGTATCATTATCTACGCCCATCGCACCCCATTTGGCAAGAGGCAAGTGACGGTCATGGCGCAGCAGGCGAAGGTCGTGATCATCGGCGGCGGCATCATGGGCTGCTCGCTCGCCTATCATCTCTGCAAGGAAGGCTGGCGCGACGTCGTCCTCTTGGAGAAGGCGGAGCTCACCTCCGGGTCGACCTGGCACGCCGCCGGGCAGATCACCCACTCGGTCTCCCACTACGCGCTCGCCAAGATGGCCGCCTACGGCACCGAGCTTTACCCCGCGCTGGAGGCCGAGACCGGGCAGAGCGCGACCTGGCACGGCTGCGGCTCGCTCCGGGTGGCCTACGAGGACGCCGAGGTCGACTGGCTCGGCTACACCCTCTCGGTGGGCCGCGGCCTGGGCCACGACATGGAGATCGTCGGCCCGGAGCGCATCCGCGCCTTGCATCCCTTCTACAACCTCGACGGCGTCAAGGCGGCGCTGCACACGCCGCACGACGGCCACGTCGATCCGGCCGGGGTCGCCTTCGGCCTGGCGGCCGGCGCCCGGCAGATGGGGGCCAAGGTGGTGCGCCGCTGCCGCGCGACCGGGCTGACGCCGACCGCGGACGGCGAGTGGCTGGTGCACAGCGAGCAGGGCGACTTCCGCGCCGAGATCGTGGTCAACGCCGGCGGCACCTACGCGCGCCAGATCGGCCGCTGGGCCGGCCTGGACCTGCCGATCGCCAATCTGCTGCACCACTACCTGATCACCGAGCCGGTGCCCGACTTCCGCAACCTGGAGCGCGAGCTGCCGGTGGTGCGCGACGACCGCAAGGTCTCGGGCTATATCCGCATGGAGCAGCAGTCCGGGCTGATCGGCATCTACGAGAAGGCCGGGGCCGCGACGGTGTGGGACGACGACACCCCCTGGGAGGCCGAGAACGAGCTCTTCGAGCCGGATTTCGAGCGCATCATGCCGTGGCTGGAGAACGCCATGGAGCGCATGCCGGTGCTCGCCGAGCTGGGCATCCGGCGGGTGGTCCACGGCGCCATCACCCATCCCCCCGACGGCAACATGATGCTGGGGCCCTCGGGGGTGCGGAACCTGTGGCTGTGCTGCGGCTCCCAGGTCGGCATCGCCTGGGGTCCGGGCGCCGGCAAGTACCTCGCCCAGTGGATGGTGCACGGCGCCGCCGACATTTCCATGGCGAGCTTCGACCCGCGCCGCTTCGGCGCGCGGATCGACGACGCCTACCGGATCGAGAAGGCCAAGGAGGACTACCTGCTGCGCCACGAGATCCCCTTTCCCCATCTCGACCGGCCGGCGTGCCGTCCGGCGCACTCGAAGACCACGCCGCTCTACGACGTCCTCGAAGGCCGGGGCGCGGTCTATCAGGACGTCTACGGCTGGGAGCGGCCCTATTGGTACGCCACGGGCGGCATGGCCCAGGCGCACATTCATTCGTTCCGCCGCTCGGCCCTGCACGACGTCGTCGGCGCGGAGGTGCGGGGCCTTCGCCGGGCGGCCGGCCTGGCCGACCTGAGCGCCTTCTCGAAACTGGAGATCCACGGGGCCGACGCGGCCGGCTTCCTGGAGCGGGTGTCGTCGAACAAGCTGCCGAGGGCCCTCGGCTCGGTCTCGCTCACCTATTTCGTCAACCCGAACGGCCGCCTCGAGGGCGAGGCCACGCTGGTTCGGCTGGCCGAGGACCGCTTCTACGCGGTCTACGCGGCGGTCAAGGAGCGGGCCCTGCTCAACTGGCTGGAGGAGCAGCGCGAGGCGGGCGAGGCCGTCGGCTTCGACAACGTCTCCGAATCCACCGGCGTGCTCATGCTGGCCGGCCCGGAGAGCCGCGCCATTCTGGCGGCCTGCACCGACGCCCCGCTCGACAACGCCGCCTTTCGCTGGCTGTCGGCGCGGCACGTCACGGTCGCCGGCGTGGCGAGCGTCCGGGCGCTCAGGGTCACCTACACCGGCGAGCTGGGCTGGGAGTTTCACGTGCCCATGGCCGGGATGCGCGCGGTCTACGACGCGCTGGTCGCCGCCGGCGCGCCGCGCGGCCTGGTTCACGTCGGCAGCGCGGCGCTCAACGCGATGCGCATGGAGAAGGCCTACAAGTCCGGCCACGAGATCACCAACGAAGTGACCCTGGCCGAGGCCGGTGTGACGCGCTTCGCCCGGCCCGGCGGGTTCCAAGGCGCCGAGGCGAGCCTCGCGGACCCGGAGAAGTGGGCCCTCGCCTACATCCAGCTCGAGGAGCCGCCGGCCGAGGGGCCGGATGCCGATCCGCTCGGCTCCGAATCGCTCTGGCACGGCGGGCGCTGCGTCGGGTCGGTCGCCTCCGGCGCCTTCGGCTACGCGCTCGAGGCCTGGCTCGGCTGGGCCTACGTTGCCCCCGCCATGGCGCGGCCGGGGACCGAGCTCGAGGTGATGGTGCTCGGCCGGCCCCGGCGCGCGAGGGTGCTGGGCGAGGCGGCCTTCGATCCCGGCAACGAACGGCCGCGCGCCTGACCGGCAGCGTTCGCGGCATGGTCCGGCCTATGCGGGCGGTGGGGTTCGGTTTTGCGGCTTTGAGCGGCGACAGCCCGGGCGTTTTCTGTCCGCAGGTCCCCGACCAGGCCTCGGCTGTCTAGGGATCCTTGCGCTGGATCTCCTTGATCGCCGCCACCACGCACCTCCAGACCCTTTGCCCGTTGAGGGACCCGGTCGCCCCCATGGCCTCGGCGCGGCGCGTGGCGACCAAATCGGCGTCGTCGCCGTGCTCGCGGAGCAGCGCGGAGGCGGTGCGGTAGATGTCGATCTGAAAGGTCATGGTCGATCGTCTTCCGGGCGGGGGCAGCCGGCGGTGCGCGGCACGGTCATGCGCAGGCCGGATCGCAGGCGCAGCTCGAAATCCCGGTACTTCTCGCCGGCGCCGCAGTCCGAGCAGATCACGATGCTGTCCGGCGTCGGATCGCGCGCGATCTCCAGACTGATGCTGCCGCACATGCGGCATCGGCTCTTAATCGCCTCGTGCACGGCCGATGACTCAGTCCTGGTGGCCGCGACCGACGCCATCACCGCGAAGCTGAGCGTGCCGCTCTGCTGTTCCCATTGCTCGGCTCCAACTCCGACGGCGACAGATATGACGACCCATTATGACGACCCATCACCGACATTAACCAACGAGGCCGCGGCGGCCGCGCGGCCGCTTGCGGGACGGAGAAACATACATTCAGCTACTATCTCTTTGGTGAATAATAACATAATTATACCAAATTAAAGTCGGCGCGGGGTGGCATATTTGATCCCGAACGCGGCGTTGGACGACAGCCCGCGGCCGACGGCGGGATGCGTGGCCGGCGCGAGTCCCGGCTATCCGCCGCCGCGGACTTGGATCACCTGGCAAATCCTTTCCC
>JAWWCG010000349.1:0-4689 GCA_033720555.1 Kiloniellales bacterium
CAGCAGCGGCACGCCCCACGCCAGCCCGACGAACAAGATGGCTCTCCGGCCCGATCTCAGGGCGTCCTCGTGGAGCAGGCGGAACCGTTTCTGAAGGTCGTGGAAGGCGCCGCCGCGCGCGATCAGAAACTCGGCAATCTCGGGGTCTCGTGTCGCCATGCGCTCCCCTCCCGACCGCGCGCCGCACAAGCCGTTGCGCCCTACGGCCTTCGCGCCCGGCGCCGATCTAGCCCGACGGCAGGGCAGCATGCAAGCTTCGCCAGGCCGCGCGCGCCCACACCCCGCCCGCCCGTCGGCGAGACCCCGTCCCGCCACGACGTCCGACGTCAGCTTTCCCGAAAGCTCTTGGTTATGGATTCCGTGAACGGACGCAGCAGATAGTCGAGCACGGTGCGCTCGCCGGTCAGGATCATGACGTCCGCCGGCATCCCCGGCACCAGCTTGACGTCCGGGGCGATGCGCGCCAGCTCGGCCGGATCGATCTCGACCTTGGCCAGGAAGTAGGGCTTGCCAGTCCGCTCGTTGACCAGCCTATCGGCCGAGATCGAGCGCAAGGTGCCGTAGATCTGCGGCAGGTTCCTTTGGCCGTAGGCGGTGAAAATGACTCGGGCGGTCTGTCCCGCGACGATGGTGTCCATGTCGTTCGGGTCGACTTGCGCGTCGACGACCAACTGGGCGTCCTCCGGCACGAGTTCGAGCAGCGGCTCTCCCGGCTCGACGACGCCGGTGGCGGTGGTCACCTGGACGTTCATCACCGTGCCGTCCAGGGGCGCGGCGACCACCGTCCGGGACAGGGTGTCCTTGCGGGCGGGCAGTTGGCTTCGAACGGCGGCGAGCTCGGTGCGCACCTGGCTCAGCTCCTCGGCCACCTGTTCGCGCTGCTGCTCGCGCAGGGTGAAGAGCTGCAATCGCGTCTCGCCGATCGATTGCTCGTGGCGGGCAATGCGCGCCTGATTGGACGCCCGCTCCGCGCGCACGCCCGCTTCCGCCCGCTTGAGCGCGAGCAGCTTCGGCAGCGGACTCAGGCCCTTGTTGTAGAGAATCTCGACGCTTTCGATCTCTTGACGGATCAACTCGAGCTGCTCGTTCTCGGCGGCGATCACGTTCTCCAGTCCTTGGATCTCCGCCTCGAGCTGCAGGATGCGTTGGCCGAGGATCTGCTCCCGGCCCCGCAGCGTGGCGAGCCGGCTTTCGAACAGCCGGGTTTGCGCGCTCAAGGCGGGTTGGAGGATCTCGTCGCGGAGATCCTCGATGGCCTGCGGCGGCGAGATCGAGTCCGCGCCGGCGAGTTCGGCCAGAAGCCTGGCCTCGACGCTGACGAGATGCGCCAGGCGCTCCTGCAGCTCCTCGAAGTCGGCGCGCGCCTTGACGTCTTCCAATATCAGCAAAGGCTGCCCCGCCGTCACCCGGTCGCCTTCGGCAACGTGAATTTCCCGGACAATGCCGCCTTCCAGATGCTCGACCGTCTTGCGATTGCCGTCGGGGCTGACCAATCCGGGCGCGACCGCCGCGCTGGCGAGCGTCGCCAAGGCGGCCCAGGCGCCCCCGGCGCCGAAGAACAGGAGGATCACGCCATAGCCGAGCAGCTTGGGTCCCCTGACGGCCTTCGATAGCGGTTGGCCGCGCTCGCGCCTCTCGGCGCCATCGCCGGCCTCATTTCGCTCGTTGCGGTCCGCCCTTAGCGTCATGACATCTGGCCCTCCGGCTTCAAGGCCGTGACCGTCCGGTCCGAGCGTGCGAGCTGTCGTTGGCTCGCGCCGCCCTCCCCGGTCTCGGCGCCCTGCTCTACCGAGCGCGCCATGAGGGCGCGCAGCACCTCGTCGCGCTGGCCGAGGGCGGCCGCGCGCCCCTCCTTCAAGACCAGCACCTTGTCGGCCGTGCACAGGGTGCTGGGCTGGTGGGCGACGACGATGACGGTGCGGCCGCTCTCCTTCAGTTTGACCAGCGCGCGGTGCAGCGCGTGCTCGCCGGGACTGTCGAGATTGGCGGCGGGCTCGTCCAGCACCACGAGCGAGGGATCGCCATAGAGCGCGCGCGCCAGGCCGATGCGTTGCTTCTGGCCCCCGGACAAGCGATGGCCATGCTCGCCCAAGTCGGTGTTGTATCCGTCGGGCAGCCGCAGGATCATCTCGTGCACGTCGGCCATCTGCGCGGCCTTGAGGACGGCCTCATCGTCGCCGCTGCGCATCCGCGCGATGTTCTGGGCGATGGTCGCGGGAAACAGCTCGACGTCCTGAGGAAGATAGCCGACGTGCCGGCCCAACTCGTCGGGATGCCAGCTCCATATGTCGGCGCCATCCAGCCGCACGTGGCCCGCCGTCGGCCGCCACGCGCCGACGATCAGGCGGCAGAGCGTTGATTTGCCCGAGCCCGACGGGCCGATGACGCCGCAGGTCTCGCCCGGCCACAGGTCGAGATCGATCCGGGCGATCAGGGCCTGGTCGGAGGAGCGCGGCTGATATCTCAGCTCTTCGATGGCGAGCCGGCCTTGCGGCTTCGGCAGGCTCAGGGCGCCGTCCCTTCTGCCTTCGGAATCTCGGAACAATTGGCCAAGGTTGGCGCTCGCCGATCGCGCCGAGACGAAGCTGCGCCAGGCGCCGAGCGCGCGCTCGACCGGCGACAGCGCCCGGCTGAGGATGATCGACGCGGCGATCATCCCGCCCCCCGTCAACTCGCCCCTGAGCACCAGCCAGGCGCCCGCCCCCAGCACGAAGATCTGCAAGGCTAGGCGGATCGACTTGGTGAGATAGGTCAGGCCCTGGGTGACGGCGGCGGTGCGCTCGCCGTCGCTTCGAATGTCCCGCCGATCGCCCTGCCATGCGAGGAGCAGCGGCCCGAGCATCCCGAGCGGCCGAACCGTTTCGGCGTGCTCGACATAGCGCTGGGCGGCGCGCTGGCTGCGACGCAAAGCGGCGCGGGTTTCTTGCGACAACTTCCGGGTCAGCAGATCATTGACGATCGCGACGGCGAAGAGAACGCCCGCCCCGATGGCGGCCAGCCATCCCAGGACCGGGTGCATCAGCCAGATGATGAAGACGAAGACCGGCATCCACGGCGCGTCGAGAAACGCGAGGATCGCGTCGCCGCCGAGGAAGGTGCGCAATTCCTGGACGTCCGACAGCCCGGCCCGACGAGGCGCGCCCGACAGGCGGGCGTCGACGCCGCGGCGAATGACCGGGCCGGCGAGCTCCGTGTCGAGCCAGGCGCCCATGCGCGACAGGTAGCGTCGCCGCGCGAGTTCGAGCACGCCGTAGGCGCCGGTGGCGACGACCGCGGCGGCCGTGAGCCAGATCAGCGTGTCGAGCGAACCGCTCGACAGCACGCGATCGAAGACTTGGAGCAGATAGATCGAGCTGACCAGAAGCAGCAGATTGACGGCAAAGCTGATGACGCCAAGCGGCACAAGCTGCGCTCGGATCTGCCGCGTGCACTGGTCGAACAGCGTGTCGGGCCGCACGTGAACGTTCTCTTCCGAGGGGGGCGCCCGTGCTCGAGCGCATCTGCGCCATGCCGCCGCAAGCGGGAGACCTTCGGTCTCCCGCTCGCTTGGACATGCTCGCCTTCGACGAAGGCCTTATCGGCGAAGGCCTTGTCTGCGAAGGCCTAGGCGACGGCGTCCATTTCCATCATGCCGTCCGCCGGCGCCTCTGGATCGTCGGCGGCTTCTTCGCCGTCGACCATTTCCTCGCCGCCGCCGTCGACAATCTCCTCGCCGCCTTCGCCGCCGTCGGGCGGCTCGACCGCGATGGGCTCGTCGAACGCCTCGCCATCGACGCGAATGACCGAGCCGAGGTCGGCGAACATCTGGTCGTTGAAGACGCCGTTGGTGAATTCCACCGAGCCGCCGGGATGGGTCAGGAGAAGGTTGCCGTCCTCCGACGAGCCGAACGTCCAGTTCTCGCTCGCGTCGAAGTCGGCCAACGACAGCGTCGTGGCGTCGCCGTCCGCGGCCGGCAGCTCCGGATCGGCGGCGAGCACCTGCTCCGACTGGAAGCCGATGAAATCGCCCGAACTCGGATCGAAGGGATTGGGCACCGAGAAATCGGTAATGACGTCATTGCCTTCGTTCGGATTGCTCGGATCGAGCTGAACTTCGTCCCGGCCGCCGCCCAGGGTCAACAGGTCGTCACCGGCCAGCGGGATGACCGTGTCGTCGCCGCCCAGGGCGTTGATCACGTCGTCGCCGTCGGTGCCCGTCAACTCGTCCGGCCCTTCGGTGCCCTCGATCAAGCCGGAGATCGTGAGAAGCCCCGTCTCTTCGAGCCCGGCGAAGCTCAGGTCCTCGGAAAACTCGACGCCGTTCAAGGTGATCGTGCCGCCGGGATGCTCGATCGCGACGTCGCCGTCCTCGTTGGCGACCAGGTTGAACTGGTCGCTCTCGTCGAGCGCCGCGCCGGACAAGTCACTCGAATCGAAGCCGGACTTCACCAGGCCCGCGGCGCTGAGCTCGATCGCGTCTCCCTCTTCCGCGTCGAGGTCCACGATGGTGTCGTCGCCCTCCTCGCGGGACGGGTCGAACAAGAAGGTGTCGGCGCCCTCGTCGCCACGCACCACGTCGTCTCCAATTCCACCCTCGATGGCATCGTCGCCGAGGCCGCCGATGACGGTGTCGTTGCCGTCGCCCGCGTCGATCGTGTCGTTGCCGTCGAAGCCCTGGATAAAATCGTCGCCGGCAAGAGCGGAGATGAC
>JAWWCG010000350.1:0-4679 GCA_033720555.1 Kiloniellales bacterium
GGTCTCCGCTTCGCCGTCCCCCACGACGCAGGCCACGATCAGGTTCGGGTTGTCGAAGGCCGCGCCGAAGGCATGGGAGAGCGAGTAGCCGAGCTCGCCGCCCTCGTGAATCGAGCCGGGCGTCTGGGGCGCGACGTGGCTCGGGACTCCGTCGGGGAAGGAAAACTGGCGAAACAGCGCCTTCATGCCGGCGGCGTCGCGGGTGATCGCGGGATAGACCTCGCTGTAGGTGCCTTCCAGCCAGGCGTTGGCCAGCGTCGCGGGGCCGCCGTGGCCCGGCCCGATCACATAGATGACGTCGAGGTCGTGGGCCGCGATGCTGCGGTTCAGATGGGCGTAAATGAAGTTCAGTCCCGGCGTGGTTCCCCAATGGCCCAGGAGCCGCGGCTTCAAGTGCTCGGGCGCCAGCGGACGCTCGAGGAGCGGGTTGTCGTAGAGGTAGATCTGGCCGACGGAGAGGTAGTTCGCGGCGCGCCAATAGGCGTCGATGGTCGCCAGGTCCTCGTCGCTGAGCGGGTGTCTCATCCTCGTCCTCCTTGGCGCGGTTCCTCCGAGACGTGCTTGGCCGGCCCGACCGTGCGCCTGACCCTGCGCCCGCCCGCGCGCCTAACCGCCCGCAAGGCCGCGGCGTCGTCCTCGGGCAAGGACGGGTTGATGGCCATGCCCGAGGCGAGCTCGAAGCCGCCCGCCTTGGCGATGGTGGGAACGATCCTGAGGCGCCAGTGAGCCGAGGCGGGATCGAGGGTGGCCGGAATGCCCGACTCGATGGCGAAGTTGTATGCGGGCCGGTCGAGCAGCTCGTCGAGGCGCCGGATCGTGCGTTGCAGGAGCGCGCCGAATTCCGCGATCTCGGCCTCGCCGGCGTCCGCGAACGAGGGCTGGTGCGCTCGGGGGGCGATCGCGACCTCGTAGGGCCCGGTCGCCGCGTAGGGCACGACCGCAAGGAACCCCTCGGTCGCTTCGACCAGCCGCCGGCCGTCGGCCCGCTCGGCCTCGAGGTCCTCGCAGGCCGGGCAGGCGCCGCGGCCGGCATGCCACGCCCGGGCCCAGTCCGCCGCCGCCGCGAAGCGAGGCGGCATCAGGCCGGTCGCGATGATCTGGGAATGGGGATGGCGCAACGAGGCCCCGGCTTTGCGTCCGGCGTTTCGGAACACGATGACCGATGTAATGCCCGGCAGCGCCGCAAGTTCCCTGAAGCGGCTGCGATAGGCCGAAACCACGGCGCCGAGCCCCGCTGCGTCGAGCTCGGGCAGGTCGATGTCGTGCCGCGGCGTCTCCACCACCACCTCGTGACGGCCGAAGCCCGGGACCGGCCGGCCGGGGACCGCCTCCGCCGGCGGCGGCGCCGCGTCGCGCACCGCCGGGTACTTGTTGGGGACCACGCGCACCAGCCAGCCGGGCGCGCTCTCTGCGGGTGTCTCGGCGAGAATTTCGGGCAGCAGGCGTTCGTTGCCGGGGCAAAACGGGCACGCGGCGTCGCGGGCCGCGAGGACCGGGGCGACCGGGGCGACCGGGGCGGCCGGCGCCACGCGGCCCGAATTGGGTCGTCGGCCGCGTTCCGGCGCCACGATCACCCACGCGCCGCTCCACCTGTCCTGCCGGTATTCGCTCACCCGTGCCTGCCTTTCCTCGCCCGGCGGCCCGTCCCGGCCGCATCCGGATCCTACGACGACGACGTGTCGCTTGGGTTTTCGTTTTCGAAGCGTGTCGTCGCCCGCGGCCCGATCGAACGGCCGCCGCGATATCGCGTCGATATCGCGCCTCGGGCGCAGCCGTTACCTGCCGACACCGCCTCGCAGCCGGAAGTTCGCCTCGAACGACGCGACCAGATCGAGCCATTCCTCCATCAGGCGCGTCATGAGAAACCGATCTCGGACTTTTTGCTTTGCCTTCTCGCCCATCGTGCGGCGCAGGCGCTCGTCCTTGAGAAGCTGCACGAGCCGCTCCGCCGTCTCCTCGACGCTGTCGACCAGATAGCCGTCCACGCCGTCCTCGATCTGATGGCGGATGCCTCCGACGTCGCCGCCGATGACGGCGGCGCCCTTCCACATCGCCTCGGTTACGGTGAGGCCGAAGCCCTCGCGAAGGGATTTCTGCAGGACGACCGCGGAGCGCCGCTGCAGCGCGTTCACCAGGGCGGAGTCCTGCACCGAGAGAATGTGGATTCGATCCTCCTGGCATTGGCACAGCGATTCGAACACCTGTTGGCCTTCGGGGTCGTCGGTGGCGACGTTACCGACCAGGACCAGCGTCGCATCGACCTCCTTGCGCGCGATTCGAAAGGCGTCGATCACGCCCTGCGGGTCCTTCCACCGGTCGAAGCGCGACACCTGGGTGACCAGCGGCAGGTCGGTCGGGATGCCGTGATGGCTCAGGCGTTCGTCGATCTCCTCGTCGGCGAGGTCCTTGTTGGTCGTCGAGAAGGGGTTGATCGCCGGCATGATGAAGCGCTGGGGCGGGCCGATCCTCTGAGCGTATTCCGGCAGCGACAGCACGATGGCGTCGTAGCACTCGATGAACTGCGCCAAATAGGCCCAGAGCCCTTCGTGGGGGCTGGAGAGGTCGACATGACAGCGCCAGATCCACGGGGCTTTCTTGCGAAAGTGGCGGATCAGAGGCAGGGGCTGCGGGTCGTGCACGATCACCAGATCGTGGTCCAGGTGCATGCGCACGGCGTTCTCGTAGATGACCTCTTCGTAGACCTCCTGCTTCAGGTCGCTCAGGTTTATGTCGCCGCCCTGCAAGGCGTTGTGCATTTTCTTGGTAATGCTGAAGAAGTCCGGTCGTCCCTGAATCACGCGCCAGCCGGTCTTCATGCCGGCGGTGTTCAGGAGCAAGGTGAGCGAGCCGAGAATTTCGGCCACGCCGCCGCCATAGTAGGTGGAGTTGACGTTGACCAGATGGTAGTCCTGCAGCGCACGCGCTTTGTCGAGAATCCGCTCGACCGCTTCGCCGCCTACGAGAGCGGCATAGTCCTCGACCGAGGGCAAACTGAGCGCGACGGGGTCGTTGTCTGACACGTGGCTCCTCCGGCCTTCGCTCTTTTTGACCTTCTCTCACATTCGCTCTGCGGCGACCGCGGGCGGCGGGCCCCACGGGCTCGCCGAGCGGCCCGCCGCCGAGCAGCCCGCCGCCGGGCTGCTCGGACTCGCGCCTATGAGGTGTGGCCACAATCTACCCAACTTCGGGGTCCGAGCCTCCGGTGCTCAATACTCGTGGCGGCCGGGCATCGAAGCGGCGCCGCCTCAGTTGGGCCGGCGAACCTGGCCGGTGCGACGGTCCACCTCCAGTCGATCGACGAGGGCGCCGTCGTTCGTGACGATCTCGGCGACGATGGTGTTTTCGTCCTTGTCCTCCACCTTGCCGAGTTTGATGTTCGGATTGCCCTGCCACTCGAGATGGTTGGTCAGCATGCGTTCTACGTCAGCCGTGGTCAGCTCCCTTGGCATGGCCGGATTCTGCCAATACCCCGGGCCCGCGCCGTAGCCCGGCGCCATCCCGCCTTGACCCATGCCGGGGCCCATACCTTGGCCCATTCCAGGCCCCATCATGCCTGGACCCATCCCTTGGCCCATTCCCGGGCCCATCATGCCTGGGCCCATCCCTTGGCCCATCATACCTTGGCCCATCATGCCGGGACCCATCATGCCGGGACCCATCATGCCGGGACCCATCATGCCGGGACCCATCATGCCGGGACCCATCATGCCTTGCCCCATGTGAAAGCGGGGGTCGGCCGCCATGCCGCAGCCATAGCCGTAGCCCGTTCCGTAGCCGGGACCCATCATGCCGGGCCCCATGCCGTAACCGGAGCCCATCCCGTAGCCGGGACCCATGTGCCCCGGCGCCTGAGCTTGATGGGCCTGGCTTGCGGGCGAGAGGGCCATCGATGCGATAATGGCAAGGCCCGTCGCGGCAGACAATATCGTGATGCGTTTCATGTCTCTGATCCTCCAACGACACGTTCGTCGAAGCCGTTCATAGCAGGCGGCGTGATCTCAAACTTTGCGCTAGATTAATCTCGCTTGACCGGTCGAGCCCGACGGCGAGCCGGACGGCCACGGGCTGGCGCACGCTTCGCGGGCCGCGGCGGCGGTCGTGGCCATGGCGAAAGGTTCCCACCCCTTGTCGCAGTCTCGATCCAAACCACATCTGAGGATGTGCCTCGAACGTCGCCGCCGGCTTCATCTGATCCACATCAAAGCGTCTGGCGTCACGACGTCCTACACATTCTACATAGGGCCCCTTCGCGGGCGATTGAGGGAGAAACGCATGAACTCGCCTCCTCAGCGAGCCAATCTTGTTCTCGAGCATGTTTCGGCGATCAGCGATTACGACGAAGTGGGCTATGAGGATTCCTGGTACGTCGTGGCGTACCTCGTGCTGGACAGCGGCAAACGCAAGCGCGTCACTCTGCATCGATGCGAGACCCGGTCCGAGGCGTCGGCAGCGCTCGCGACCTTATGGGATCGAGTGGTCGAAGAGCGCGCGGCGATCTAAAGCCCGTGCCCGGCCTTGCGGACCGCGCGGCGGCTCACGGCATCGCCAGAGGCCATTCCGCCACGGGATTGAAGGTTTTCGCCTCGAAGCGGTAATAGCCCTGGCTCTTTATCGAGTTCATCGCGAGGGTCTCGTCGAAGGCGGCTCTGCTCTTTCCCATCTCGGAGAACACGCCCACC
>JAWWCG010000351.1:0-4636 GCA_033720555.1 Kiloniellales bacterium
CACCGCTGGCTGATCGGCTACACGCTCGGCTATCTCCTGGCGGGCCTGGCGGTGGGCGAGCTGGCGGCGCTGCCGGGGCGGCTGTCGCTGTCGCTCTATTCCCTCGGCAGCCTCAAGGTGCTGGCCGGATGCCTTCTCGCCTTCGTGCTGCTCTATCCGGTCTACGTCATGCTCTGGATCCGTCCCCGGCGCCTGACCGAGCGGATCGTGGCGGACTTTCGCAGCCGCTTCCTGACCGCCGAGCGGCTGTGGGGCGCCCTGATCGTCGTCGCCCTGCTGCCGCTGTTCGTTTCGGTCTTCACCGGCATCAAGGCGCTGATCCCGGTCCTCAATCCCTTCGCGTGGGACCCGGCCTTCGCCGTCTGGGACCGCGCGCTGCACGGCGGCGTCGACCCCTGGCGGCTGTTGCAGCCGGCGCTCGGCCATCCCTGGGTCACCACGGCGATCAACTTCTTCTATCACCTCTGGCTGTTCGTGGTTTACGGCGTGCTCTTCTGGCAGGCCTTCTCGACCCGCGATCCGCGGCTGCGCATGCAGTTCTTGTTGAGCTTCGTGCTCACCTGGTCGCTGCTCGGCGGCCTGCTGGCGGTGCTGCTGTCCTCGGGCGGACCGGTCTACTACGGCCGGCTGACTGGGCTCGCCGATCCATTTCAGCCGCTGATGGACTATCTCGTCGCGGCCGACCAGGCGGCGCCGGTCTGGGCGCTCGACGTTCAGGACATGCTGTGGCGCAAATACGCCGAGGGCGAGGCCGGCTTCGGCGCCGGCATCTCGGCCATGCCGAGCATGCACGTCTCCGCGACGGTGCTCTTCGCGCTCCTGGCCTGGCGGGTGAACGTCTGGCTCGGGCGCCTGTTCGCCGCCTTCGCCGTCGTCATCCTGATCGGCTCCGTGCATCTCGCCTGGCACTACGCCATCGACGGCTACGCGGCGGCGCTGCTGACCTGGCTGATCTGGCGCGCGGCCGGCTGGTGGACGGCGCGCGACAGCGCCTTTCGGGGCGGGGCGGCCCCGGCGGCGCCGTCCCCGGCGTAACCAAATCGAAAGCGCGGCCCGGATAGGCTCGCCGCGCCGTTTCTTGCCGTCGACCGCCGATCGGACCAGCCAGCCATGTTCCCAGCCATGTCCCCCGCCATGTCCACAGTCGTTCTCTCGGAAAGATCGGAGCCCGGCGGCGCCGGGGTGCTCCAGGTGCTCCGGGCCCACCGCTGGTTCATCGCCGTGGTGACGCTCTACGCCGTCGCCGGCCTCTTGGCGGTCCGCGTCTACGACCTGCCGGACCGGATGTCCCTGTCGCTCTATTCATTGGTGAACCTGCAGCTCATGCTGGGCTTCGCCGCCGCGTGGGCGCTCTGCTATCCGGTCTACGTGATGGTGGTGCGCCGCCCGGCGCGCCTCACGCGCTACATGATCGACGATCTGCGCGCCAACTACCTGACCGTGGAGCGGGCGACCGGCGCGCTGATCGTCGCAGTCTTCCTGCCGAGCTTCCTGTCGGTCTTCACCGGCTTCAAGACGATGATCTCTGTGACCAACCCCTACGCCTGGGACGCCACCTTCGAGGCCTGGGACCGCTGGCTGCACCTGGGCTGGCAGCCCTGGGAGATTCTCCACCCGCTGCTCGCCTTCCCGTGGGTGACCAGCGCCGTCAACATCGTCTACAACTGCTGGCTCGTGGTGCTCTACCTCGTCTTGTTCTGGCAGGCCTTCACGACCCGCGACCCGCGCCTGCGCATGCAGTTCTTCCTGACCTTCGTCTTGACCTGGAGCCTGCTCGGCAGCGTGCTGGCCACGGTGCTGTCCTCGGGCGGGCCGGTCTACTACGGCCGCCTGACCGGGTTGGCTGACCCCTACGCCCCGCTGCTGGACTACCTCCGGGCGGCGGGCGAGGTGGGCGTGGTGTGGGTGCTCAAGATCCAGGACGCCCTGTGGCAGTCGCACATGATGGGCCAGTACGATTTCGGCGCCGGCATCTCGGCGATGCCCAGCATCCACGTCTCGGCGGCGGTGCTGTTCGCGCTGGTCGGCTGGCGGGTCGACCGCCGGCTGGGACTCGCCTTCACCGTCTTCGCCGTCGTCATCATGATCGGCTCCGTCCATCTCGCCTGGCACTACGCGATCGACGGCTACGTCTCGGCGCTCGCGACCTTCGCGATCTGGCGGGTGTGCGGCTGGTGGGTGGGCCGCGACCCGGTCTACGCCGACGACTGACGCCGGTCCCGGCTGTTTGCCGATTCGCGCCGCGACCTTTCCCGCGACCTTTCCCGCGTCCGTCCCCGCGACCTTCGCCGGGCCGATTTGGCGCCGACTTCGCGCCGATTTCGCGCCGAGTCCGCTATGGCTTGTCAGGGCCAATGGAATCCCGTTAAGTAGGCGCCAGACGACGGTTCCCTCGGGGATCAAAAGGGAATGGGGTGCGGCGCCGTCGCCGACGGTGCCAAGGCCCCGGCTGCCCCCGCAACTGTAAGCGGGTGCGTGCGGCTCCATCAGGCCACTGGTCGAAACGGCCCCGGGCAAGCCCCGGCGGCGACCGGGAAGGCGGGGCGCAGGCATCATCCCGCGAGCCAGGAGACCTGCCGTCGTACGGGCCAGCGTGGAGCCGTCGGGCGGGGCGTACCGGCGGTTGGGGGCACTTCCTTTGGGGCGAGCGAGCTCGGGGGACCTCCGTTCCGCGGTGGCATGGGTAGGACATGTCCGAGAGGAGAAGGACCCATGTCGCGACGCGCAAGTTTATCCCGCATGACCGTGCTTTCCGTCGGAGCCGTTGCGGCCGCCGTTCTCTTGGCGTCCCAGCCGGCCGGCGCCCTGGATCCGGCCGGCCAGTATCTCTACGTGCCGAACCGCGCGTCGTCCGACGTCGCGGTGATCGACCACGCGACCCAGAGCCTGGTCGCCAGGGTCGAGGTCGGCAAGGTGCCGCACCAGGTGGCGGTCTCCGACCGGCTCGGCAAGCTGATCGCGTCGAACACCGCGGACAACACGATCTCGATCGTCGACCTCGCGACGCTGCGCGCCGAGGCCACCGTGACGCTGGATCACGAGCCGGAGCATATGGAGCTGTCGCCGAACGGCCTGTCGCTGGCGGTCGGCAACATCGGCGCCGGCACGGTCTCGCTGATCTCTCTTGAGGAGAATCGCGAGGTCGCCCGGGTCGACGGCCTGTTCGAGCCCCACAACCTGACCTTCAGCCCCGACGGCAGCCTGCTCTACGTCGCCAACCTGGGCGCCGAGCACGTCAGCGTGGTGGACGTCGCCGCCGGCCGGGTGGTCAACGAGATCCCGGTCGCCGAGCCGACCGCCCTGGCCGCGACCGGCGGCACCACGTCCGAGTATCAGGGCATCATCAACGTGACCCGCACGCCCGACGGCCGGCTCGGCTTCGCCGCCCACGGCGAGGGCAACGTCATGGCGGTGATCGACCTGCGCAGCCAGGAGAAGATCAAGAGCCTCGAGCTGGGCGAGCTGCCGTGGCGGGCCTACAGCACCGCCGACGGCCGCTTCATGCTGGTGCCCAACAACGGCGACGCCACCGTCTCAGTCATCGACACCACCACCCTCGAGGTGGCGGCCACTCTGCCGGGCGCCGAGGACATGACCGGCATCAACACCGGCTGGTTCGAGACCGTGGCCTTCGTCGTCAGCCGGGGCGAGAACAAGCTGGTCGTCCTCGACCTCGAGGAGATGAAGGCGGCCGGCGAGATCGCCTTGCCGGGGACGCCCGAGACCGGCGTCACGACCCCGGACGGCAAGACCCTCTACGTGGCGCTCAGCGACACCGACCAGGTGGCGGTGATCGACGTGCGCCGGCGCCAACTGGTGAAGACGATCGACGATGTGGGCGACGAGCCGTGGGGCGCGACCATGGCGGGCGCCCTCAACTACTGCCACTAGGCCGCTTCTCGCCCTTCTCGTCCTGACCTCGCTGGCGGCGCCTGTTGCCGCCGGCGAGGCCGACGGGGTCGACCCGGTGGCCCGGATCGTCCGGGCCGCGACGACTTACGGGTCGGTCCACGGGATGCCGGGCGAGCTGCCCAGCCTGGCCGCGGTCAAGCGAAGCTGCGGCGCCGACGCGCTCTGCGCCGCGCGGCGGATCGTCGCCGCCGGCGGCGGGCGGGTGCGCCTCGAGCGGGTCGATCACCCCGCGACCGATACGATCCGCTGGGTCGAGACCGCGCCGTCGGTCACGGCGCTGCGCGAGGGCGGGGACGGGCGGCGCTGGATCGCGCTCGAGCGCTTCGGCCGCAAGGCCGAGCGCCAGGTGGCCGCGGCCCTGGCCGGGGCGAAGGCCGCCGGCGCGCCTCTCGGCCTCGACCTGCGCGGCAACGCCGGCGGCGATTTCGGGCGCATGTTGCGGATCGCGGCTCTCTTTACTGGAGAGATAAAGGACGCCCTATTCTTGATTGATAAACAAGAAAAAATACCTATTGACTTGACGACGGACCGGAGCGCGGCGCCGCCGCGCGACCTCCTGGTGCTGGTCGGGCCGGAGACGGCCAGCAGCGCCGAGGTGCTGGCCGCCCTGCTCAGCCGCCACGCCGGCGCCCGGCTGGCCGGCGCGCGCACCGCCGGCAAGGACTATCTGACCCGGGTGATCGCGGTCGACCACGACTGGCGCCTCCTGCTGCCGGCCGAGCGC
>JAWWCG010000352.1:0-4630 GCA_033720555.1 Kiloniellales bacterium
CAAGCTGCTCAACAAGACCATGCTTGCCGAAGGCGGCGGGGTGCGCATCGGCTCCGGCGACGCCGAGGCCGCCTGAGCGGCGCGCGCCGGCTTCGTCGGCGCGGCGCCCGGCGATCCTGGCCGCGACCGTTCCTCGATAGCTCTAGTAATAGGTGCCCAGCCGATCGATCTGGCGGACCAGTTTCCGCTCATCGGGATAGACGCTGACGCTCGGCACCTTGCCGCCGAGCAGGTCGTCCTGCAGCGACTGCCAGTAGTCGACGGTCAGCAGGTCGGCGTGGATCGCGCGGAAGTGGCGGCGCAGGTCCCGGCTGACGATCCTCAGGCCGACCTCGACCTCCTCGGGCAGGAAGATCACGCCGTCCTCGAAGAACCAGGCGGGCACCTCCTCCTCGCCCTCGACGCGGTCCTGGTTGGTCCTGATCTTGATGTCGGTGAAGGGCTCCAGGGCGTCGTAGTCGAACAGATAGACCTTGAGGTGCTTGCTGACGCCGTAGTTCCGGCCGTCCAGGTCCTTGTTGAAGATATTGGCCGCGGCGTTGTTCTTGATGCAGTGGCCGAGGTTCTCGATCACGGTCCGGGCGTCGTCGTCCGGCGCGGCCTCGAGAAAGACCGGCAGCGGGATCATCTTCGACTGCACGATGAGGTGCTTGAAGACGAGCCACTCGCCGTCGCGCGCGACGCTGCCGCCGGCGTCCTCCAGCAGCTCCTCGCGCAGCGCCTCGTCGAACCAGTCGGCCCGGAGCCACAGGTTGTAGTAAATGATGTTGTCGAGCATGCTGCCCGTGCGATTGATCTCGTGGACCCGCCGGTACTTGTCGAGCACGGACTCGACCCCGGCGAAGGCGCCCCACTTGTACTGCTTGGTTGGCGTGTCGCGGATCACCTTCAAGGTGTAGGCCGACGACGGCGCGGAGAACGCGATCGCGACGGTGCCGCGAAAGCCGACGGCGAGCTCGAAGCGCTCGTCCGAGCGGTCCAGCTCGCGCCTCAGGTCGTTCATCACCGCGACCTTGCCGACATGGTTGTAGCCGATCGTCGAGTAGTGCAGGCCGACCGGGCGGTTGGGCATGATGCTGTGCAGGAAGGCGGCCAGCTCGTGGTAGTAGGGCGTGGTGACGTGGAAGTTGGCGAGGGTCGAGCTGAAGATGTTGTGGGAGTCGGCCTCGCAGGTCAGCACCGCGTCGACGTAGATCCCGTTCTCGTCGTTGAGCAGCGCGATCACCAGGGGGGCGAACGCGCCCCCGTCGAGCGCCAAGCGGCCGACCAGGTAGGCGCCGCGGTTGCGGTAGAAGCCGGCGTCGATCATCTGCACCGCGCGCACCGTCTGGACCGTGCCGACCGTGCAGGGCGCCGCGGTCTCGCCGCGCAGCGCTCTGTTGACCCGATCGGCGACCAGATAGGCGTCCTCGACCTGGTCCTGGTAGGCGCGGGCGAAGCCGGGGATGGAGAGGATCTCGAGCAGGGTCGCCGGCGTCAGCGCCGCGCCGCCGGGGAACTCGCGATGGATCGTGACGCCGGGGCCGTCGCGCGTCCAGCCGTTCCCGCCGGCGGCGTAGTCGAGCGGCCGCCACGCCCCTTGGTAGATCTGGTTCTGCACCGAATTGATGAAGGCGTAGGCCAGGTCCGCCTCGTATCGCCCCTCGATCATCGCCAGATAGGCCTCCTCGACCCGCCGCCATTGGTCCTGGGTGGCGGCCAGGCCGGGATCGCGCGCGGCGATGGCGCGGGCGAGGGCATGGATGCTTTCGCCGTAGATCGACAGCCGGCGCCGGCTCAAGTCCAGCGATTGGGCGTGGTCGCGGTCCTCGAAGGCCTGCTTGGCGAGGCCGGGTATCCGCCGCGACTGCTGGTAGCAGGCGTCGAACTCGGCGAGCACCCGGCGCGCCAGCGCCGCCGGGCCGTCGCCGTCGGCGCCGGCCGGCCGCGCGCCGCCGGCGATCGGGCTCCTGTCGTTCATGCCGCTCGTTTTCCCCCCGCGTTTCCCCCCGCGTCTCCCACTGTCTAAGCTTACCATCTTTGCCGCCGGGCCCGGAACGGTCGCCGACCTTGGCGGCGCGGGCCCGCCGAATCGGGGCAAGCGAAGCGAGGGAGAGCGGAGAGATTAGGGCAGCCACACCCACATGATCATCGGCACGGCCGTCACCAGGATCAGCAGGTCGAGCGGCACGCCGACCCGGGCGTAGTCGGAGAAGTGATAGCCGCCCGGCGACATCACCAGGGTGTTCGACTGGTGGCCGATCGGCGTCAGGTAGGGCGAGGCGCTGCCCACCGCGACGGCCATCAGGAAGGGGTCGACCGGCAGCTCGAGGATCTGTCCGATGCTGATGGCGATCGGCGCCATGAGCACCGCCGTCGGCGTGTTGTGGACCAGGTCGGACAACACCATGGAGACCGCCATCAAGAGCGCCAGCATGGCCCAGATCGGCAGGTCGTCGGCCACCGCGACGATGGCGCCGGCGATCAGCGCGGTGCCGCTCGTGGTCTCCAGCGCCTGGCCGATCGGGATCAGGGCGCCGAGCAGCAGGATGACCGGCCATTCGATGCTCTCGTAGACGTCGCGCAGCGACAGGGTTCCGGCGACGATCATGGCCGCCACGGCGGTCACGAAGGCGATATGGACCGGCACCACCCCGACCGACGCCGCCCCGACCGCGAAGCCGAAGACGCCGAGCGGGAAGTAGGGCCCGTGGCGCGGCGGCGGCCTCAGCCCGCGCCCGGCGAGCGGCAGGCAGGCCATGGCGGACAGCGCCTGCTGCAGGGTGTTGCTCTCGCCCTGGAGCAGGAGGACGTCGCCGGTCTGGAAGCGGATGCTGCCGAGGCGGGCCTTCGGCGCCATGCCCTGGCGGGCGACCGCCAGCAGGTTGATGCCGTAGCGGTCGTGAATTCTGATGCCGCGCATCGAGCGCCCCTCGATCGGCGAGTTGGGCATGAGGACGGCCTCGACCACGCTGATCTCCTCCGACCTCAGGTCCTCGTCCTTGAAGTCGCGGCGCCCGGTCTGCTCCAGCTTGTTGTCCTGAAACAAGGGCTCGAGGGTGGAGAGATCGCCCTCCAGGATCAGGATGTCGTCCTGCCACAAGCGTTCCACGCTGGCGGGCGCCAAGAGCCGGCGCTTGCCCCGGTAGATCGCCATCAGCGACACCTCGTTCTCGCACGCCTCCTCGAGCTGTCGCACGGTGGTGCCGATCAGGGTCGAGCCCTCGGGGACCCGCGCCTCGGTGATGTAGGCCTTGATGCGGAACAGATCCACGGCCTCGGTCTGGGCGCGCCGGTCGCGCGGGATGAAGCGCCAGCCGAGGATCGCGAGATAGACCAGCCCGACGCCGGCCACGACCACGCCGACCGGGGTGAAATCGAACATCTGGAAGGGCGCGCCGACCGCCTGCTGGCGGGCGCTGGCGATGACGATGTTGGGCGGCGTTCCGATCAGCGTGACGAGGCCGCCCAGCAGGGTGGCGAAGGAGAGCGGGATCAGCACCAGCGACGGCGAGCGCCCGGCCCGGTAGGCGTTGCGGATCGTCACCGGCAGCATGAGGGCGAGCGCGCCGACGTTGTTCATGAAGGCCGACAGGGTGGCGGCCAGGCTGCCGGTCGCCGCCGTCTGCAGGAGCGGGCTGCCGCTCACCGGCGCGAGCCAGCGCACGAGGTAGTTGACCAGGCCGGAGATCTGCAGCGCGCGGCCGATGACCAGGACCGCGCCGACGGTGATCACGGCCGGGTGGCCGAAGCCGGAGAAGGCGTTGTGCGGGCTCACTAGGCCGAGATAGACCGCCGCTAGAAGCGCCAGCAGGGCGACGATGTCGTAGCGCCACCGCCCCCAGACGAACAGCACCATGGCGCTCGCGATGACGGCAAAGAGCGCGCCTTGCTCGAAGGTTATGTCCAATCCATGCCTCTTGGATAAGGGGTGCCGGAACGTCGTCCGGCAAGGTTAGCAACTCGGAAGCGAGGCGGCCATACGCCGATTCCGGGGCCGGCTTCCGGGCCTGCGGCCGGCCGCCGATTAAGGGCTCCTCAAGGATTAGCGCTTATTGAGGCCGTGGGACCGTCGGAGAGGCTCATGGTCAAGATAAGATTCGCGAAGGCCGTGCTGCACGGCCTGAAGCCGCGCAAGGTGCGCTACGACGTGCACGATTCCGAGGACACCGGGCTGCTGCTGCGGGTTTCGCCGCAGGGCCGCAAGACCTGGATGGTGAACTACCGCTCCCACACCGGCGTGAAGCAGCAACGGCCGCTCGGCAAGTTTCCCGCCATGGGCATCGCTGAGGCCCGCCAGGCCGCCGACCAGGCCCAGACCCAAGATGCCCAGGCGGACGACTGAGCCGGCCCGCCCGGCCCGGCCGCTTTCCCGGACTTTCGGCGGACTTTAGGCGGACTTTACGCGGACTTTACCTGGGCGCCGACTTGGGCGGAGAATGGCGCGCGAGGACAGTCTGCGGAGGGCGCGCGCCATGACCAAGACCTATCACCAACCCCTGGGCGGCAACGAGATGCCGCGCTTCGCCGGTCCGGCGACCATGATGCGGCTGCCCTCCCAGGACGATCCGACCGACCTCGACGTCTGTTTCGTCGGCGTGCCGCTCGACATCGGCACCTCGAACCGCGGCGGCGCCCGCTTCGCGCCGCG
>JAWWCG010000353.1:0-4630 GCA_033720555.1 Kiloniellales bacterium
GGCTTCGACGGCTTCGACGTGGGGCTTGTCTGTCATCATTCCGTCCTTCCTTAGGGCAGCGGCCGGCTGCGGCCACGGCACAATCTTCCGTCGATTCGGTTGCAGCAGGATGTCACGCCGCGGCGGCCGGTGCTCGGAGCAAGGCCGGCGTCCTTTCGCTTCGGGCACCCGAGCGATTATGTCGGCGGCCAATTCTATTTATCAAATCGATGTTCTTTATATATTATATAGATTATGACTATAGGACACACGCACCTGCGGGCGTTCCACGCGGTCGCCGCGGCGGGCGGCTACAGCCGCGCCGCGCGCATGCTCAACCTGACCCAGCCGACCCTGTCCGGCCAGGTCAAGGCGCTCGAGGAGCGCTACGGCGTGCGCCTGTTCCAGCGCCGCGGGCGCGGCGTCGAGCTGACCGACCTGGGCCGCCAGTTGCTCGACGTGACCCGGCGCCTGAGCGCGGCCGAGGCCGAGGCCGAGCGGCTCTTGGCCGGGGCGCGCAGCCTGGCCGGCGGCCAGCTCAGGGTGAGCGCCGACGCGCCCAGCCACGTGGTGCCGCTGCTCGCCGCCTTCGGCCGGCGCCATCCCGGCGTCGGGCTCGCCGTCAGCTTCGGCAACTCCGGCGAGGTGCGGGCCTCGCTCCTGGCCCGGCGCAGCGAGATCGCCGTCCTCGCCAAGCTGGAGCCCGATCCGCGCATCTACGCCCTGCCGATCCGCCGCGACCGACTGCTCGTGTTCGTCGCCCGCGGCCATCCCTGGGCGCGCCGGCGCAGCCTGCGGCTCGAGGAGATCGCCGACGAGACCCTGATCTTGCGCGAGCCCGGCTCGACCACCCGGGCGGTGCTCGAGGCGGCGCTCGCCGCGCGGGGCGTGGCGCCGCGCCGGACCATCGAGATCGGCAGCCGCGAGGCGGCGCGCGAGGCGGTCGCCGCCGGGCTCGGCATTGGCGTCATTTTCGCGAGCGAGGTGCAGCGCGACAGCCAGCTGCACACGCTGGGCTTGCGCGACGCCAAGCTGGAGGCGGTGCAGTACGCCGCCTGCCTCGAGGACCGCCGGGCGGTGGGGGTGGTGCGCGCCTTCTTCGAGCTGGTGCGCGAGGGCCTGCCGGCCCCGGCGGCCTGAAGCCGGGCCTCTGGCGGGGCCTCAGGCGGCGTTCGCCTCGCGCGGGCGCACCGCCCAGGCGCCGGCCAGGGTCAGGAGCGCCAGCACGGCGACGGCGGCGGCGAACCAGGTGCCCGCCGCCGCGAGCGCCGCCGCCCCGGCCCACAGGATCGAGGACAGCGCCTCCGCCAGGGTGGCGAGGCGCGAGGGGATCTGCCGGCGGCGGAAGGTGCTGCGCCGGGCCTGGGCCCGGAACCAGATCTGGATCATGGTGCCGGAGACCGCCGCCAGCGCGATGCCGAGCGCCGCCGCCAGGGCGAGCCGCGGCGCCGGGATGGCGAGCGCCAGCAGCAGCGGCGCCACCACCGCCGCGACGCTGCCGAGCACGGCCTCGATCTTGGCGACGACGACGGCGCTGGGCGGGATCGGCGCCGAGGCGACCAGGTCGGGCGCGTCCTCGCCGGAGACGGCGATCCAGGCGAGCCCGCCGGCGAGCTGGCCGGAGGCCATCACCAAGACCGGCACCATGACCAGCAGCACGCTGACGCCGCCGTCGAAGCTGTGCCACAGCAGCAAGGCCGGCGGCAGCAGGTAGAGGATCTGCATCAGCGTCTGCGACAGCAGCCAGGGATCGCGGCGCAGCAGCGCCAGCTCCTTGCGGCGCAGGGCGCCCATGGCGGTGACCGGGCGAAAGCCGCGGCGGTCCTGACCCCGGCGCTGCGCCCGGCCTCGGCCCGGCTCGGCTTCGCTGGAGGCGGCGGCGGCGAGCGCCTCGAACTTAGCCGAGAGGCCCGCCATGACCAGGGCGAGGGCGGCGAGCGCGGCGCCCAGCACCAGGGCGAGGGCCGCGAGATCGCCCATGGCGGCGCGCGCCGGCAGCCACAGCAGGCTGTCGGGGCCGGGCGCCAGGGCGACGACGGCGTCGGAGCGCAGGAAGGCGATCCGCGAGAATTTGCCGGTGGAGAAGATCGCGGCCGCCTGGACGCCGATGACGAAGCCGGCGGCGACCAGGGCCGAGACGACCTGGGAGACCAGCCGGGTGCGCCGCGGCCCCAGCGCCCGCAGCATGGCGACCGTCACCACCAGGGCGACGGCGGTGGCGAACGCGCCCATGGCGGCCAGTACGCCGTAGGCCGCCAGCCAGCGGGCGCCGTCGAAATAGGCGAGCGCGTTGACGAAGGGGCTGGCCAGCACCGTGGTCAGCAGGGTGGTGCCGAGGGCGATCGAGGCCATGCGCACCGCGAACAGGCGGCGCGCCGAGGTCGGCGAGGACAGGATGAGGTCGAGGTCGGCGCGCGAATAGAACGCGCGGGTGACCGATTCGATCGCCTGGGAGAGCATCAGCGTCCAGGATAGGAAGGCGCTGGCCGCGAGCGTCACCAGGGTCGTCTTGTCCGCCTCGACGCCGGCCGCGGCGAAGGGTTGCACGACGGCGTAGGCGACCAGGTGAAAGACCGCCACGAAGGCCGCGACCACGGCGATCAGGACCGGCTCGCGGCGCCGCTTGCCGGCGGTCAGGAGGGCGAACCAGTCGCGCCAGAACAGCCGCAGCTCGTGGCGGGCGAACCAGGCGAGGCTCGCGGGCTGGCTCACGCGAGGGCGCCTGGCTCGGCGACCAGCTCGAGGAAGACGTCCTCCAGGCTGGTGCCCGCCTGGCCGGCCTGGCGCTGCAGCTCGGCCAGGCTGCCCTCGGCGATCAGCCGGCCCTTGGCGATCACGCCGATCCGCTCGGCCATGCGCTCGGCGACCTCCAGGATGTGGGTGGTCATGACCACGGTGACGCCGCCGCGCACCCGCTCGGCCAGCACGTCCTTCACCTGGCGGGCGGAGCCGGCGTCGAGGCCGGTCAGCGGCTCGTCGAGGATCAGCAGGCGCGGCTCGTGCACCATCGCGCCGGCCAGGGCGACCTTTTGGCGCATGCCCTTGGAGAAGCCCTGGCAGCGCTCGTGGGCGTGGGGCGCCAGGCCGAGCCAGTCGATCAGCTCGCGCGCCCGCGCCTCGGCGGTGGCGGCCTCGACGCCCCACAGGCCGGCGACGAACTCGAGGTACTCGAAGGGCGTCAGCTTGTCGTAGATCATCGGCTCGTCGGAGACCCAGGCGATCAGCCGCTTGGCCTCGACCGGGCTCTTGAGGGCGTCGATGCCGAACACCGAGACCGCGCCGGCGTCGGGGCGCAGCAGGCCGGCGACGATCCTCAAGGTCGTGGTCTTGCCGGCGCCGTTGGGGCCGAGCAGGGCGTAGAACTCGCCGGCGCGGATCGTCAGGTCGAGCCCGTCGACCGCCGGGCGCTCGAAGCGCTTGACCAGGCCCCGGATCTCCAGGGCGGTTAAGGAAGCGTTGACGCTGAGGTCCATCTCGGCCGCGCAACTCCCCGGTGCGTAGGGCGCGCCCATCGCCGGCGCGCCGGGTGCCTTCTATAGCGCCACAAGGTTTCCGAGACTTAAAGCCGGGCGGCGCTAGCGTCCGACGGCTCCCTAATACGCCCGCACCACCTCGCCGTGGCGCGCGCAGTCGGCGGCGGCCAGCTCGACGAAGAGCTCGGCGACGGCCGCCGGCGGCGCCAGCCGCTCGGGATCTTCGCCGGGAAAGGCCTGGGCGCGCATGCGGGTGCGCACCACGCCGGGATCGAGCAGGTTCACCCGCAGCGCGGTCTTGGCGACCTCGGCGGCGTAGCTGCGCACCAGCGCCTCCAGCCCCGCCTTGGAGGCGGCGTAGGCGCTCCAGTAGGCGAGGCCGGCCGCCGCGCCGGAGGTGACGAAGATCGCCCGCCCGGCTTCGGCGGCGCGCAGCAGGGGGTCGAGGCTGCGGATCAGGCGCCAGTTGGCGGTCAGGTTGAGGTCCATCACCTGCTGCCAGACCGCGGGCGAAATGTGGCCGGCGGGCGCCAGGACGCCCAGCGCCCCGGCGTTGGCGACCAGGACGTCGAGCCGCCCGAAACGCTCGTAGAGGGAGGCGCCCAAGTGGTCGATCTTGTCGAACTCCCGGAGATCGAGGGGCACCAGGGTGGCGCGCTTGCCGCCCGCCCGGCGGACCGCGTCGTCGGTCTCCTCGAGCCCGCCGACGGTACGCGCGACGAGCACGAGCTGCGCGCCCTCGGCGGCGAAGCGCTCGGCGACCGCCGCGCCGATGCCCCGCGAGGCGCCGGTGACGAGCGCGATGCGGCCGGCCAGCCGGCCGCCGCCCGCGGCGTCCTGGGGGCGCTCAGCCGGCATGCTCGGACTCGCTCGGCTCCAGCCGGTCCTGGCCGCGGGCGAGGCGGCGGCGCAGTTTGCGGGCGAGGACGCGCCCGCCGGCCAGCGCGGCGAGCCCCAGGAGGGCGCCGACCGCCAGGTAGCTCAGGCCCTCGAGGCCGAGCGGCGCGGCCGGCGTGAAGCGATCGGCGGTTGCGGCGGCGATGTCGAGGTCGAGGTGGCGCAGGAAAACCACCGGGCGCAGGCCGGCCGGCGCCTCGCTCAGCACGGCGAAGGCGGCGCTGAGGCGGGCCTCGTCGGCGACGGTGGAGGCCATGACCTCGGCCTGGCTGCGGACCACC
>JAWWCG010000354.1:0-4612 GCA_033720555.1 Kiloniellales bacterium
GTGCGCATCGCGCTCCAGGACGCGGCCTCCGTCGCCGGCATCCTGGTCACCACCGAGGCGATGGTGGCCGAGAAGCCGAAGAAGGACGAGCCGATGCCCGGCGGCCCCGACATGGGCGGCATGGGCGGCATGGGCGGCATGATGTAAGACGCCGCCCAGGCAGCCTTAACCGATGGAACAAGGGCCGCGGCCGGTGCCGCGGCCCTTTCCTTTTCGCCTGTGAATTCGGCTGCGAATTCGGCTGTGAATTCGGCTGTGAATGCGGCTGCCGAATTCGGCGGCCGAAGGCTCAGA
Source organism: Kiloniellales bacterium (assembly GCA_033720555.1). Classification (GTDB taxonomy): domain Bacteria; phylum Pseudomonadota; class Alphaproteobacteria; order Kiloniellales; family JAKSDN01; genus CALJXB01. The sequence continues at coordinate 295 of JAWWCG010000354.1, forward strand.
CCTTGATGAAATGGGCGCGGGTGGCGCGCTCGATCGCCGCGGCTTCCAGCCGGGCGAGGCCGAGCCGGCCGCGCAGCCAGCGCAGCAGCTCCAGTTCCGCCTGGCTCACGTCCGCATCGGCCGCGGCGACGTCGCAGGCCAGCGCGTAGGCGGTTTCCCGCAGCTTCGCCGGCAGCGCCTCCTGGATCAGATCGCCGGCGGTATCGAGGCCGGCCGGGTCGGCCAGCAGCTCGGCGCAGGCCTCGGCGGTCTTGCCCAGCGTGTCGAGGTCGTAATCGCGGAAGATCGGCAGGTGCTTGATGATGTCGCCGATGGTCTGCAGCTCGGCGTCCGTCATCTCGCCGTCGGATGCCGAGACCAGGACCATGGTGTAGATCAGGGCTTCTTGGGGGCCGATCATCGCCTCTCGCTCTCTTTCTCTGCCGGTGTTGCCGTCTGGGACGGGCGCGCACACTAGAGCAGTTCCCGCCCGAGTTAAAGCGATGCCGTTGGCCTCCTGCGCCGGGTACTGCTCTAGCCGCGGGCACCGTCGGCGAGGAACGCGGCGGTCTCCTCGACCGCCTCGGCGAGGCCGCAGCGCCGGGCCTCGACGCCCTCGGGAAAGGCCGAGAGCAGGCGCGAGGGCATCATGGGGTCGAGCAGCACGAAGACGCCGTGGTCGTCGGCGCGCCGGATCAGCCGGCCGAAGGCCTGCTTCAGCTTGAGGCGGGCCAACATGTCGTCGTAGCCCCGCCCGCCGAACACCTCGCGGCGCGCCCGGTGGCGGATGTCCGGCCGCGGCCAGGGCACGCGGTCGAAGACGATCAGCCGCAGGGCGCGGCCGGGCACGTCGACCCCGTCGCGCACCGCGTCGGTGCCCAGCAGGCAGGTGTTCTCCTCGGCGCGGAAGATGTCGACCAGGGTCGCGGTGTCCATGCGCTCGACATGCTGGGCGACGAGCGGGATGCCGCTCTCCTCCAGCTGCGCCGCGATGCGCTGGTGGACCGCGCGCAGGCGCGCGATCGCGGTGAACAGCCCGAGGCCGCCGCCGCCGGCGGCGCGGAACAGCTCGCGGTAGGCCGCGGCGACCTGATCCATGTCGTCCTTGCGCACGTCGCCGACGATCAGCACCCGGGTCTGCCCGGCGTAGTCGAACGGCGAGGGCACGCGCGCGCGCAGGGCGGGGACCGCCAGATGCGCCGCCCCGCTGCGCATCTCCGCCGCGGCCCAGTCGCGCTCGGTGTCGCCGGTGCCGTCGGTCAGGGTGGCCGAGGTGATCGCCGTGGCCTGGGCCTGGGCCAGCACCGCCTCGGCGAACGGCTTGGTCGGATCGGTCCAATGGCGGTGCAGGCCGACGTCCAGGTCGCGCCCGTCGCTGCGGCTCACCTCGAACCAGTCGACGAACTCCGGTGGCGTCTCGCCGGCCAGCGCCGCCAGCATGTCGCGCCAGGCGGCGATCTGGTCGATCGCCCGGTGGCGCAGGCTGCGGCAGGCGCCGTCGATCCGCCGGCGGGTGTCGCTGTCCAGGGCGTCGGCGTCATCCTCGAGGCGCGCGGCGAGGCGTCGGGCGAGGCGCCGCAAGGGCTCGGCCAGCCGCGCCAGGGCGGCCTCCAGCTCCGCCGCCGCCTCGCTCAGGCCGGGCACCGGCGGCCGCGGTTCGGTTTCCAGGCTGTAGGGCCCCTCGGGATTGCGCGCCCGGGCGTAGACCTGCTCGCGCACCAGCCGCAGGAAGGCCTCCGTCGGGCCGTGCGGCGCGCCGTCGCGCAGGCGCTGCTGCCAGCCGTCGGCGGCGAGCGCCCGCGCCGCGCCGAGGCCGGCCTCGAGGGCCTCGAGGGCCGGCTCGTCGCCCGCCACCACGTCTTCCAGGCGTCGTTTGAGGCCGCGCAGGCGTCCGGCGCTGCGCCCGCGGGTCTCGGCGCCGGGCAGCCCGCGGCGCCGCTCCCGGGTCTCCTGGCCGCTCAGATGGGCGGAAAAGGCGCTGTCGGCGGCGTCGAACAGGTGGTGGCCCTCGTCGAACACCAAGTGGCTCGGCAGCGCGCCCTCCTCGGCTGCGCCGCGGGCCGCCTGGATCATCACCAAGGCGTGGTTGGCGACCACCGTGGCGGCGTGGCGGGCGCGGCGAATGCCGCGCTCGATGAAGCACCGGCGGTAATGCGGACAGGCCGAATAGATGCACTCGCCGCGCCGGTCGGTGAGGCCCAGGGTGGACCCGCGGCCGATCAGCTCGGGCAGCCAGCCCGGGAAATCGCCGCCGACCATGTCGCCGTCCCGGCTGTGGGCGGCCCAGCGGGCCATCAGGCCGACCGCCACCGCGTCGCCGGGGCGCGCCGCCAGCCCCCGGGCGGCCTCCTCGAAATTGAGCAGGCAGAGGTAGTTTTCGCGGCCTTTGCGGATCACCACCCGCTCGCTCTTCTCGTGCGGCTCGGGATAGAGGCGGTCCAGCTCCTGGTCGATCTGATGCTGCAGGTTGCGGGTGTAGGTGGAGATCCACACCGCGTCCCGGTTGGCTTCCGACCACAGGCTGGCCGGCGCGATGTAGCCGAGCGTCTTGCCGACGCCGGTGCCCGCCTCGGCCAGCACGACGATCGGATCGTCGGCCGAATCCCGCGGCCGGAAGGCCTGGGCCAGGGCGGAGGCGTAGTCCGACTGCTGCGGGCGCGGCTCCGCCCCCTCGCCGAGCAGGGCGCTGAGGCGGGCCCTGGCCGCCGCCGGATCGACCGGCTGGGTGCCGGGCGGCGGCTGCGGCGGCGGCTCCTCCCATTCCGGCAGCCGCTCCCACACCTCGAGGCCGCTCTTTCGGCGCCCCGCGCCCGCTCCCGGCGGCCCCGGCGGCCCCTGAGATCCGGGCGGCCCGTGCGGCGCGCCCAGGGCCTCCAGCACGGCCGGTCCCCAGCGCCAGCCGGCGCGCGCCATGAGCCAGGCGAGCGAGACGGCCTCCGGGTCCTGCTGCGCGAGGCGGGCGGCGCCCTCCTCCAGCAGCCGCCGGGCGGCGGCGGCCAGGGCCTGGGCGCAGGCGGCGAGGTCCTTGGGCGGCGCCAGGCCGAGCGCCTCGGCGAGCCCGAGCGGCGTCGGCACGCAGAACGCCCCCGGCCGCACGAAGGCGAACAGCTCGAGCACGTCGAAGGCGGGAAAGGGATCGCAGCCGAGCCGCCGGGCCGTCGCCGGGCCGTGGCACAGGATCGGCGGCGTCCCCCGGGCGCCGGCCACCGCCGCCGCGCGGTCGAGCGGCGCGGGCGCCCCGCCGCGCTCCAGCCACACGGCCTTGTTCTGGCCGACCACCAGCACCGGGGCCGGGATCTCGGGAACGGCGGTCCGGGGCACGGCGGTCCCGGGCACGGCGGTGCCAGCTGGGCGCGTACTAGGTTCGGAGCGGGCGGGCTTCGGCTCGGGCATGGCGGGAGGAGTATAGCGAGGGTCGCGCGGGTGTCAGAGGATCGTCTTGACCTAAAGGCCCTGACCCGCGGCGACAAGCGGGCTTGGGACCGATTCGTCGCCGGATACGCCCGGGTGGTCTTCGCCGCCGTGCAAAAACGGCTGGGCGGATCGGCCCCGGCGGACGAGGTGGACGATGTGGCGCAGGAGGTGTTCTTGCGCCTGTGCAAGGCGGACTACCGCCTGCTGCGCGCCTACGATCCCCGGCGGGCGGCGGTGTCGACCTGGCTGACGGTGATCGCCACCAGCGCGGCGATCGACCACCTGCGCCGGCGCAAGCCGCCGGCCCTCGCCCTGGACGCCGTGCCGGAGGACTGCCTGGCCGAGGCGCCGCGGCTGCCGGCGAGGGTCCGCATTCCCGCCGGGCTGCTCTCGCCGCGCCAGGCGCTGGTCCTCGAGCTGCTCTACCGCCGCGACCTGGAGGTCGCCGAGGCGGCCGTCCTCATGGGCGTGCGCCGGCAGACCGTGCGCAGCATGCACAACAAGGCGCTAGTCAAGCTGCGCGCGCATTTCCGCGCCGAGGACCCGGAAATCGGGGGATGAACCCGCCCCATTTGGCGTATTATGGGCAATCGGGGAGTCCGGCGGGGGAGTCGGGAGTTCACATGCCCAAGGGGAACCACAAGGCGAGCGACGGCCGGGCGCTCTGGCACAGGGCGCGCGGATCGACGCTGGGCGCCATGGCCGAGCGTGCGCCGGACGTCGACGAGATGGATATGGCGGCCTACCTCGACGGCGGCTTGGACGAGGCGACGCGCGCCCGCGTCGAAGCGGCGCTGGCCGGTCGCCCGGACCGCCTCGAGCTGCTGATCGCCGCGCGCGCGGCCGTGGACGCCTTAGAGACCGAAGCGGTGTCGGCGCCCGAGGCTGTGGTCGCGCGGGCCCAGGCCCTCGCCCCCGACGGCGA
>JAWWCG010000355.1:0-4595 GCA_033720555.1 Kiloniellales bacterium
CCCATCCTCTGGCGCGAAGACGGCTACCGCACGCCATGGATCTGAGGGCGCCCGGCGCCACGACGCAAGAGCGCCGGGCTCGCGGCGCCACGACGCGAGAGCGCCGGGCTGCGCCATGGGCGGTGAGTTGATCGACCCGCGCTCGGAACCCGCCTGACATGGGCGCGCTGGCGGGCGAATTCTGGCGGCGGGACGGCTGGCACGGGCGCTGGCTCGACGAGACGATCGTCGATCTCGGCCGGCAGGTCCGCCTGTCCTACCTGCCGCCCCTCATGGTCTACCTCGCGGCGGGCGTCTCCGGGCTCACCAGCATCGTCGGCACGTTCTTCATCAAGGACTACCTGGACCTCTCGGCCGCCTTCCTCGCCGGCTTGGCGTTCTGGGCGGGCATCCCCTGGGCGCTCAAGATGCCGGTCGGCCACCTGGTCGACCTGATCTGGCGGTGGAAGGCGGCGCTGGTCTATTTCGGCGCGTTTCTGATCGCCGCCAGCATCGCCATCATGTTCGGCCTGATCGCCCACACGGAGGCGATGGCCGAGGTCATGAGCATCGAGGCCTGGTACGTGGCGAGCGTGCTGCTCGCCCCCTCGGGCTACGTGGTTCAGGACGTGGTGGCGGACGCCATGACGGTGGAGGCCGTGCCCTTGGTCGACGAGCGGGGCGAGTCCTACGCCGACGACGACGTCAAGGCCATGCACACCACGATGCAGACCCTGGGACGCTTCGCCATCATCAGCGGCCTGGTCCTGGTCGCCGCGCTCAACATCTGGATGTTCTCGGGCGTCGAGGACATGAGCGAGGCCGAAACCGCCGCGGTCTACGCCGACATCTATCTCATGGCCTTCGCCATTCCGGCGGTTTCCATCCTCGGCGTGAGCCTCGGCGCCCTCACCCAGCGGCTGCGCGCCCGCCGGCTGCGGCGGCAGGGATTCGGCGAGGAGGAGGTCGAAGGCCTCTTGTTCACGCCGACCGAAGAGACCGCGCCCAACTGGTGGATCCTGGGCGGCAGCATGGCCTTCGTGGCCTTCACCCTGACCATGGGGCTCGGCCAGTTCCCCTTCGCCCAGGAGATCATCTTCGCTGGCTCGCTCGCGATCGTCGTCTTCCTCATGTATCGGCTGATCCTGGAACTGGAGCCGGCGGCCCGCAAAGCCCTGATCGGCACCGCGGTCATCATCTTCGTATTCCGGGCGGTTCCGCTACCGGGGCCGGGGGTGACGTGGTTCGAAATCGACGTGCTGGGATTCGACCAGCGCTTCCTCTCGGTGCTGACGCTCATCACCTCGGGCCTGGCGCTGGTCGGCATGGTCGTGCTCAGGCCCCTGATGGCGCGGCGGTCGATCGCCTACGTGGTGGCGCTGCTCACCGTCGCCGCCGGCGTGCTCTCGCTGCCCAACATCGGGCTCTACTACGGGATACAAGAGTGGACGGCGCGGTGGAGCGCCGGCATCGTCGACGCCCGCTTCATCGCCATCCTCGACACCGCCCTCGAATCGCCCTTGGCCCAGGTCGCGATGATCCCCATGCTGGCGTGGATCGCGAAGAACGCGCCGTCCCACCTCAAGGCGACGTTCTTCGCGGTCATGGCCTCGTTCACCAACCTGGCGCTGTCGGCCGCCAGCCTGGGCACGAAGTACCTCAATCAGGTGTTCCTCGTCACCCGCGAGGTGCGCGACCGCGTCACCGGCGTGCTTGAGGTCGCCGCGGACTACAGCGAGCTGGGCTGGCTGCTGCTGACGGTGGCGGCCCTCACCACCGCCGTGCCGCTCGTGACCATCCTTGTCGTGCAACGCTCGCCGTTCCACACCCGCCAATAGCGCCGGGCGCGGAGGCCGGCGTTGCGTCGCCGGAACCGTCGCACCAAATAGCTTCCTAGCGGCGGCCCGGGGCCGACCTAAGATAGGCGGCCGGCGCGGTCCCAGCGGCGGCGGCCGGCATCGCCCGGCACGAAGCGGCGAAGTCCGCAACGGCAAGGCGGAGTTTCGAATGCCGAAAGATCGCAAATGGTTGCGCCCCGTCGCGAACGGACTCTACTGCGAGCCGGGCGACTTTTTCATCGACCCGCTGCGCCCCGTGGCGCGCGCGATCGTCACCCACGGCCACGCCGACCACGCCCGGCCGGGCCACGCGAAGGTCCTGGCGACGCCCGAGACGCTCGCCATCATGGATACCCGCTACGGGCCGGGGCATTGCGGGCGGACCCAGGGGCTGGCCTATGGCGAGCGCCTGCGGCTCGGCGACGCGACGGTCCGGTTCGCGCCGGCCGGCCACATCCTCGGCAGCGCCCAAGTGGTGGTGGAATACCGCGGCGAGCGCGTCGTCGTCTCCGGCGACTACAAGCGCCGCGCGGATCCGACCTGCCGCGCCTTCGAGCCGGTCGAATGCGATCTCTTCATCACCGAGGCCACCTTCGGCCTGCCGGTCTTCCATCACCCCGACGCCGACGACGAGGTGGCGAAGCTGCTGCGCTCGCTGACGCTGTTCCCGGAGAGGGCTCATCTGGTCGGCGTCTACGCGCTCGGCAAGTGCCAGCGCGTGATCCGCCACCTGCGCGCCCAGGGCTACGACGCGCCGATCTATATGCACGGCGCCCTGCGGGAGCTATCGGAGCTCTACCAGCGTCACGGGGTCGACCTGGGACCCTTGGTGCCCGTCACCCCCTCCGTCAAGAAGGAGACCGCCGGCAAGCTGGTGCTCTGCCCGCCGGGCGCCCTGGCGGACCGCTGGGGGCGCGGCTTCCCCGAGCGCATCACGGCCATGGCGTCGGGCTGGATGCTGATCCGTCAGCGCGTGAAGCAACGTCGGATCGAGCTGCCGCTGGTGATCTCCGACCACGCCGACTGGGACGAGTTGACGCGGACCATCCGGGAGGTCAAGGCGGGCACCATTTGGGTGACCCACGGCCAGGAGGACGCCTTGGTCCACTATGCCAAGAAGCTCGGCCTGGACGCGGCGCCGCTGTCGCTGCAGGGCCGCGGCGACGAGGAGGCGGCATGAGGCGCTTCGCCCGCCTGCTCGAGCGCCTCGTCTTCACCAGCGCCCGCGGCGAGAAGCTGCGCCTGCTGCAGGCCTATTACCGTGAGGCGCCGGACCCGGACCGCGGCCTCGGCCTCGCCGCGATCGCCGGCACCCTCGAGGTTCCCAACGTCACCCCGGCCGTCATCCGGAAGATTCTCGAGCCCCGGGTCGACGAGACGCTGTTCGCCCTGTCCTACGACTACGTCGGCGATCTGGCCGAGACGGTCTCCTTGATCTGGCCCGGCGGCGTCGGCGGCGACGATTTGCCGCTGTCCCAGGTCGTCGAACGGCTCCAATCGGCCGGCCGGGAGACGATCGAGGCGGACCTGGCGGCGCTGTTGGACCGGCTCGGGCAAAGCGAGAGGTTCGCCTTGCTGAAGCTGGCCACCGGCGGGCTGCGGGTCGGCGTGTCGGCCCGCCTGGCCAAGCTCGCGCTCGCCGAGTACGGCGCGCAGCCGGTCGAGGCGATCGAGGAGCTGTGGCACGGCCTCGCGCCGCCCTACGAGGCGCTCTTCGCCTGGCTGGACGGGCGCGCCGGCCCGCCGAGCGTCCGGCGGGCGATCCTGTTCCGCCCGGCCATGCTCGCGCACCCGCTGGAGGTGGACGAACTCGCGAAGCTCGAGCCCTCGGAGTTCGCCGTGGAATGGAAGTGGGACGGCATCCGGGTGCAGGCGCTCTCGCTCGGCGGCGAGCGGCGGCTCTACACGCGCACCGGCGAGGCCATCGACCACGCCTTCCCCGACGTGATCGCCGCCATGGACTGGGAGGGCATCGTCGACGGCGAGCTGCTGGTGGTGCGCCAGGGCGAGGTCCAGCCCTTCGACCAATTGCAGAAGCGCCTCGGCCGCAAGGCGCCGCCGGCCAAGCTGCTCGCCGACAACCCGGCCCATATCCGCGCCTACGACCTGCTCGAGGTCCCGGACCGGGATCTGCGGCCGCTGCCGTTCGCCGAGCGGCGCCGGCGCCTCGAACGCTGGTATGCCGAGGCGCGCCCCGCCCGCCTGGACCTCTCGGAGGTTTTCCGCGTTCGGGACTGGCCGCGCCTGGATGCGATGCGGGCGGACTGCCGGGTGGCGGGCTACGAGGGCCTCATGCTGAAGCGCCTCGACAGCCCCTATCTGGCCGGGCGGATCAAGGGCCATTGGTTCAAGTGGAAACGCGAGCCCCTGACCGCGGACTGCGTGCTGATGTACGCCCAGCGCGGCCACGGCAAGCGCTCGTCCTACTACTCCGACTACACCTTCGGCTGCTGGGAGGAGAGCGAGGACGGCCGCCGCCTGGTGCCGGTCGGCAAGGCCTATTCCGGCTACAGCGACGCGGAGCTGCTGAAGCTCGACAAGTTCGTCCGGGAGAACACGCTGGAGCGCTTCGGGCCGGTGCGCGCCGTCCAGGCGGAGCTGGTGTTCTAGGTCGCCTTCGACGCCATCCAGCCGTCGAGCCGCCATAAGTCCGGCATCGCCATGCGGTTTCCGCGGATCAAGCGGATCCGCTGGGACAAGCCGGCCGGCGAGGCCGACTGGGTGGCCACCCTCGCTGGCCTGATTGACCCGACGGCGTCCGAGAAGGGGGCCGTGGAA
>JAWWCG010000356.1:0-4592 GCA_033720555.1 Kiloniellales bacterium
CGTGCGAACCCGGTGACCCGTCGCTAGGTGTGAGCGGGGCGGAGACTAGGCAAGTGGGAAAAGCGCGTCAAGCGTGCCGTGGCGGCCCGCGCTTCACGCCGCGGCGAACTTGACGCCCATCTTGTTGGCGTGCCGCCAGCAAACCTGGCACCGGTGGGTCGCGCCGTCCTTGATCGTCAGGACGAAGCTGTCCGGCAGACTGAGCATGTCCTGAGGCTGGAGCGCCGCCCCGGCGTCGGACAGGCTGAGGACCAGGCAGTCCATGTCGCAGCTATTGCGGTGATAGGCGATGACGCCGCTCTTGATGGTCCGGGTGCGCTGCGTGCCGCGGCGCTCGCCGGCCGTCCCCTCCTGGGCCGGGCCGGACTCGCCGGCGCCTGCCTCCGACGCCGCCTGGCGCGCGGCGATCGCCGCCAGGCGCTGCTGCAGCTCCTTCGAGCCGAAGGGCTTGGCGAGGCTGTCGACCATGCCGAGGGCGCCGCGGTCCTTTTCGTTTCCCACCAGGCCCGACTGAATCAGGACCGGCGTCCCGATGTCCCAGTCGACGATGCGCTTGAGGACCTCGTAGCCGTCGATGTCCGGCAGCATGATGTCGAGCAGGATCAGGTCGTAGTCCTTCTCCCGCACCCGGCGCAGGGCCTCTTCGCCGTAGCCCACGGTCTCGCAGGCGTGGCCCTGGGCGTAGAGCATCAGCTCGACGGATTTGGCGGTGGTCGCGTCATCTTCGACTTGAAGCACGCGCATGGCGGGCGCCCACTCCTTTCTGCTTGCCGGCCCAAGCCAGGCCGGCCGCCCGAAAGACTGCACGACGAAGGTTAAGATTTTACAGCCCCCCGATCAGGGCGCCGGGATCAGGGTACCGGGCGCGCCGGACGCGCTGGACGGCCGGCGCGGCGCGCCCTATAACCCGGACGATGACAGCGCGCCCCTTCATCAAGATGCACGGACTCGGCAATGACTTCGTGGTCATCGATGCCCGGCGCGAGCCCTTGGCGCTCGACGCGGCCGCCGTGCGCGCCGTGGCCGACCGGCGCGCCGGCGTCGGCTGCGACCAGCTCATCGTCATGGAGCCGGCGAGCAACGGCGCGGCCGACGTCTTCATGCGCATCCGCAACGCCGACGGCGGCGAGGTCGAGGCCTGCGGCAACGCGACCCGCTGCGTCGCCTCGCTGATCATGGCCGAGACCGGGCGGGACCGCTGCACGGTCGAGACCCGCGCCGGGGCGCTGCCCGCCGTCGCCGCGCGCGACGGCGCCATCGCTGTCGACATGGGCGCGGTGCGCACGGCCTGGCGGGAGATTCCCCTGGCGCGGCAGATGGATACGCTCCACCTCGAGCTGACCCGCGGGCCGCTGCGCGACCCGGTCGCCGTCAACATCGGCAATCCCCACGCGGTGTTCTTCGTCGACGACGCCGCGGCGATCGACCTCGCCGGCCTCGGCCCGAGCCTCGAGCACGACCCCGTCTTTCCCGAACGCGCCAACATCGGCGTGGCCGAGGTCGTCGGCCCCGACCGCCTGCGGGTGCGGGTCTGGGAGCGCGGCGTCGGCCTGACGCGCGCCTGCGGCACCGGCGCCTGCGCCGCCGCGGCAGCGGCCCACCGGCGCGGCCTGACCGGCCGCAAGGTGGAAGTGCGGCTCGACGGCGGCCCGCTCGCCCTGGAGTGGCGCGAGGACGGCCACATGGTCATGACCGGACCGGTGGCGACCAGCTTCACCGGCGTCTTCGCGCCGTCCCTGCTGTCATGACCCTGAGCCCCGCGGATCCGGACATCATCACCTTCGGCTGCCGGCTGAACGCCTATGAGTCCGAGGTGATGCGCGCGCGGGCGCGCGAGGCGGGCCTGCGCGACGCGGTGATCGTCAACACCTGCGCCGTCACCAAGGAGGCCGAGCGCCAGGCCCGCCAGGCGATCCGCCGGGCGCGGCGCGAGCGGCCCGCGACGCCGATCATCGTGACCGGCTGCGCGGCGCAGATCGATCCCGCCGCCTTCGCCGCCATGCCGGAGGTCGATCGGGTGATCGGCAACCGCGAGAAACTGCGCCCCGACGCCTTCGCCGCCGCCACCGCAGGCGACGCCGCGGGCGACGCCTTGGGCCACCCGCGCGTGCTGGTCGACGACATCATGGCCGTGCGGGAGACCGCCGGCCATCTGATCCAGGGCTTCGAAGGGCGCGCCCGGGCCTTCGTTCAGGTGCAGCAGGGCTGCGACCACCGCTGCACCTTCTGCATCATTCCCTACGGCCGCGGCCCGAGCCGCTCGGTGCCGGTCGGCGAGGTGGTCCGGCAGGTGCGCCTCCTGGCCCGGGGCGGCACGGCGGAAGTGGTGCTGAGCGGCGTCGACATCACCGATTACGGCCAGGATCTGCCCGGCCGGCCGCCGCTCGGCCAGCTCGTGCGGCGCATCCTGGCGCTGGTGCCGGAACTGCCGCGCCTCAGGATCTCGTCGCTCGATCCGGTCGAGCTGGACGACGGCCTGCTGCGCCTGATCGCCGAGGAGGAGCGGCTGATGCCGCACCTGCACCTGAGCCTGCAGGCCGGCGACGACCTCATCCTGAAGCGCATGAAGCGCCGCCACCTGCGCGCCGACGCGCTGGCGCTGTGCCGGCGGGTCCGCCGGCTCAGGCCGGAGGTGGTCTTCGGCGCCGACCTGATCGCCGGCTTTCCGACCGAGGACGAGGCCGGGTTCGCCAACACCCTCTCCCTGGTGGAGGCGTGCGGGCTGACCTATCTCCACGTCTTTCCCTATTCGCCGCGTCCCGGCACGCCGGCCGCGCGCATGCCGCAGGTGCCGAAGGCGGTCCGCAAGGCCCGCGCGGCGCGCCTGCGCGCCGCCGGCGACGCCGCTCTCACCCGCTTCCTCGCAAGCCGCGTCGGCCGCGACGAGCGGGTGCTGGTGGAGCGGCCGGGCTTCGGCCACAGCCCCCAGTTCGCGCCGGTCGAGTGGCCCGAGCGCGACCTCGCCCGACCCGGCGAGATCGTCACGCTGCGGGTCGCCGCGGCCGAAGGCGGGCGCCTGCGCGCGCGGGCGGCCGCGTGAGCCAAGGCGCCGACACGGGCACCGCGAACCGCGGCTGGCTCGCCCGTCTCAAGGCGGGCCTCTCGCGCACGTCCGGCAAGCTGGGCGACGGCATCACCGGCATCTTCACCCGGCGCCGACTCGACGAGGCGGCGCTCGAGGAGCTGGAGGAGCTGCTGATCTCGGCCGATCTCGGCGTCGCGACGGCGGCCAAATTGACGGCCGATCTGGCCCGCGAGCGCTTCGACAAGGACGTCTCTCCCGAGGAGGTGCGCGGCGCCCTGGCGGCCGACGTGGCCGGGATCCTGGAGCCGGTGGCGCGGCCCCTGGCGGTGGACCCGAGCCACCGGCCCCACGTCATCCTGGTGGTCGGCGTGAACGGCAGCGGCAAGACCACCACCATCGGCAAGATCGCGAAGAACGAGAGCGACCGGGGCCGCAAGGTCATGCTGGCGGCCGGCGACACCTTCCGCGCCGCGGCGATCGACCAGTTGCGCATCTGGGGCGAGCGGACCGGCTGTCCGGTGGTCGCCAGGGCGCCGGGCGCCGACGCCGCCGGGCTCGCCTACGAGGCGCTGGAGCGCGCCCGCGCGGAGGGCGCGGACCTGCTGCTGATCGACACCGCCGGCCGGCTGCACAACAAGGCCGACCTCATGGCCGAGCTGCAGAAGATCTGCCGCGTGCTCAAGAAGCTCGATCCCGAGGCGCCGCACGACTGCCTCCTGGTGCTCGACGCCACCACCGGCCAGAACGCCCACGCCCAGGTCGAGACCTTCAAGGAGCTGGTCCAGGTGTCCGGGCTGATCGTCACCAAGCTCGACGGCTCGGCGCGGGGCGGGGTGCTGGTGGCGCTCGCCGAACGCTTCGGCCTGCCGGTCCACGCGGTCGGCGTCGGCGAAGGCGTCGACGACCTCAAGCCGTTCACGGCGCGCGACTTCGCCCGCAGCCTGATGGGTCTCGAGGCCTAGCACCGCGTGCGTTCGTCCTGGACGCCGCGGCGCGAAGCCGCTGTAATCGCGGCCCTTTTTCCTGACGCTCCCGCGGCGGTCTTCCGGCGGCCGCCCCACCGACAGGCATGGCGCCGCAATGGCCTTCGACCCCTTCGTGTTCCTGCTCGTCCTCTTGGCGGCGGTGTCCCATGCCACCTGGAACGCCTTCGTCAAGGCCGGCGAGGACAAGCTGGTCTCGCTGTGCCTGGTCATCTTCACCACCAGCGTCCCCTGCCTCCTGATCCTGCCGTTCCTGGCGGTGCCGGCGGCGGCCTCCTGGCCCTTTCTGATGATCTCGACGGTCGTCCACTATTTCTATTACGCGGCGCTGATCGGCGCCTATCGGCACGGCGATCTGTCGCTGGCCTATCCCATCGCCCGCGGCTCCGCCCCGCTGCTGGTGGCCGCCGGCGCCTGGCTGTTCGCGGGAGAGGAGCTTTCGTCCCTCAAGTGGCTCGGCGTGCTGACCGTCTCCGCCGGCATCATGAGCCTGGCGCGACCGAGCCGAGCCCAGGCGAACGACGGCGAGGTCAAGGCGATCGTCTTCGCCCTGCTGACCGGCCTGACGATCGCGGTCTATTCGC
>JAWWCG010000357.1:0-4589 GCA_033720555.1 Kiloniellales bacterium
CAGAGCGCACGATCTCAACGGCCACCGCTATCTCAGCCGAGTGAACTGCGAGTTCGGCGACTACATTCAGGAGGTCTACGCCCGGAAGCATGTCGAGCTGACGCGACCCTACCGCAGCGAGCGGGACGACTGGATTCTCAGTATGGCAGCCGCGGGGCTCGGCTTTTCGTTTATCCCGGAGTTTTGCGTCACCATGCCGGGCGTGCTCACCCGCCCCTTGATCGATCCAAAGGTCGTGCGAAATATCAGCCTGGTGACGGTGCGGGGCCGGCCCCATTCGCCGGCGGTCGGCGCGTTCGTAAGGTCCGCCATGAAGGTGACGTGGCAGGCGCCGGCGGCCGCCTAGGGCGGGGTCGTCCGGCGTCGCTTGCGGTCGTTTGACGAGGTGGTGGGTCCTTTGGCAGCGGTGTCAGGCCGCTTTGGTCAGCGCTGGGTTCCCGTGGGCTGGGTGGACGAAGTGCCCGTTCTTCTCTTTCATGAGGAAGTCGAGGGTTCCGTACCAGCACATTTCGACGCAGATCCTGGTTGCCTTGTCGAATCCGAGGTTCGCGACCAGCGACTCGGCCAACCACCGCTGATACTTCATGTTGTCTTGCGCGTCTTGTTCGATCGACATGGGAATCTCCTTCAGATCGGTGAGACCGGCCGGTTGCGTTTCCTTGGGATCGATGGCCGATCGACGATCTCAAGATCCGATTGTCGCGCCGTTTTTTGAAATGCCGATCCTCTAACGAGTCGATGCGTCCGGTGCATATCGCGCATGGTGCGCGCAAGAAAGCACGGGGGCGAGTCAGGCAACTCGCCCCCTTCAGTCAACGGGAGGGAAGGAACCGCACCGCAAACAATTGCCCGCCACCAGGGTGCGCCACCGGTTCTCGCAGCTCAGGACGCCTGCCTGATCTCGGATCTTGCCGATCCGGCAAGCGGCTCATCGAGCTCGGCGCCGGTGATCAGACGGGCGCCGCGCTGGAAGGTGACGTAGTTCCATATCCAGGAGAGCGCCACCACGAGCCGGTTGCGTAGACCGATGAGGAAGTAGACGTGGGCGAGGCTCCACAGCAGCCAGGCGGAGAAGCCGCTTATCTTGACCGGACCCATCTCGACCACAGCGACCTTTCGTCCGATCGTCGCGAGATTTCCGAAATCGCGATAGCGAAACGGCTTCGGCGCGGGTTTCCGCTGCAATCTGGCATCGATCACCTGCGCGACGTAGCGTCCGGCCTGCTTGGCGGCCGGAGCGACGCCCGGCAGCGTGCGACCTTTCTCGTCGGTCAAGGCCACGGTGTCGCCGATCGCGAAGACGTCGTCATGACCCGGCACGGCGAAGTCGGGCAGCACTTTGACCCGACCGGCCCGGTCGCTTTCCGCCGCTAGCCACCTGGCGGCCGGTGAGGCCATCACGCCCGCCGCCCAGATAATGGTTCCGGCGGCTATGCGGTCCTCGCCGATCGCGACGCCCGAGCAGCTGCACTCGGTGACCGGCCGGCCGAGCAGAACCTCGACGCCCAGTTTCTCGAGCGACCGCTTGGCAACGGCGGAAAGGGACTCGGCGAAGGCCGGCAGCAGGCGCGGCCCGGCCTCCACCAGGGCGATGCGGGCATCCTTGGGGTCGATGGAGCGGAAGTCCATGGCCAGGGCGCCCTTGGCGAGCTCGGCGATGGCGCCGGCCATCTCCACGCCGGTGGGACCGCCGCCGACGACCACGAAGTTCAGGAGCCGCCGCCGTTCCTCGGGGTTGCACTCGGACTCCGCCCGTTCGAAGGCCATAAGGATCCGTTGGCGGACCAAGGTGGCGTCGTCGATCTTCTTGAGCCCCGGCGCGACGGGTTCCCAGTCCTCGTGCCCGAAGTAGGCGTGGCGGGCCCCGGTGGCGAGCACCAAGTAGTCATAAGACAGGCGCCGGCCGCCGACCAACACGTCGCGACGTTCCGTGTCGATGCCGGTGACCCGACCCAACGCGACAGTGGCATTGCCCTGATGGCGGAGAATGCTCCGGATCGGCCAGGCGATATCCGCCGGCGACAGTCCGGCGGTCGCCACCTGATAGAGCAAGGGCTGGAAGAGATGGTAATTCTGCCGGTCGACGACGAGCACGTCCACGGGCGAGCGGGCAAGACCCCTGGCGACAGCGAGACCGCCGAAGCCTGCGCCGACGACGATTACGCGAGGACGCCTCCGAAGAGCTTTGTCGGATCCATCGGTGGTCGGCGACAGCCTCTCGGCCTCGGCGTGGCGAGCGGTCGACGGGGTCATGGCGTGCAGAGCGGTCATGGCGGATCTCCTGGAGTAGGCGTTGCCTGGCGTGAGGATCGAGTTGGTGCGTCCGTCTTCGGGTTTGGTGGCGAGCATGTCGTCGCTGCCGTTCGGAGGGAAATGCCGCCTTGCTATCGTTTGCATACGGCGACCCTATCCTCGGTGCCGGACGATCCCGGACGATCCCGGACGAGCTAACCCTGTGGACGGTCCAAGACTCGCACGCGAGGGCACCGCGATAGCGGCCATGTCCGGCGGTACCGGCCATGCACGGCGCCTATGGAATCGTTAGAGAGAACGCATTTCCTAACTGGATTCGAACTGCCTAGTTTGGCTTCACCCCAGGCCACGGTGTGTACGCGCCAGGCTACTGGACCCCCAACTAGGAGAGACACTCATGGCCCACACTTCCCTTGCAATGCGCGCGAACCCGTCGCCCCTCGCCGAAATCGGCGCCAAGTTCGAAACTGTCGTCCCGGTCCTGGTGCGGATCAGCATGGTCGTCGTCATGCTGTGGTTCGGCCTTCTGAAATTCACCAGCTACGAGGCCAATGCCATTCAAGGCCTGGTTTCCAACTCGCCGCTCGTAAGCTGGCTGAACGCAGTGTTGAGCGTCGCCGGCGTTTCGGCGCTGATCGGGACCATCGAAGTCGCGACCGGCGTGCTGATCGCGGCGCGCTTCGTCTCGGCCAGGCTCGGTGCCGTCGGCGGTGCGATGGCGGCGGCAACCTTCTTTATCACCCTCAGCTTCTTCTTTTCGACCCCGGGGGTGGCCGAGGCCGAGGCCGGCGGATTCCCGATCATTTCGGTCCTGCCCGGGCAGTTCCTTCTGAAGGACCTGGTCCTGCTGGCCGTATCCCTTTGGATCATGGCCGACGGCCTGAAGCACTGGGACCAGTGACCGTCCCGTGGGTTGGCCGGCGACCGCTCCCTTCGTCGGCCCACCCTCAATCGACGCCCAATGACCAGCCCACGTCATGGGGCGTCGCCGCTTGGACCCCACGCCGAAGCTCGGCGCACCGATCTGAAAGCCGGTGTTCGATTCTGCGCACTTGAATGGCCATTTCTGTCCGATTCCCGTTGTCGCCCCTCGGGTCAGTCAAATTGGGCCTCTGGGTCCTTAGCGGTGACCCACTGTCATGGCGCGAAACGGCTGCTCTCAGACTCCTAGCGGACGGTTTCGGCAAGAACGTGCGTATCGCGAGTGATATGACCGCTGTTCTGGGCAAAGCGGACGCAGCGATGGAGACCGTCGAACGTCCGCGACGATCCAGCCGTGGAAATCACGGTGCAGTTCATGCGCGATGCACGGAGTCATGTCCGAACATCGACGACAATCTTGCCGCTCATGCCCCCGGCTTCAAGCCGCTTGTGTGCCGCCGCGATTTGCGACAGAGGGAAGCTCTCTTCAATTCGAACTTTGATCCGGCCATCGGCCAAATAAGGGATCACGTTTCTAACGATATCGGCTTGACGTTTCTGATGATCTCTCAGTCCGAACCACATGGGCGTGAGCATCATTACATTGAGGATCGTCAGATTTCGGTTGTAGGCGTTGAGATCAGCGTCATCCGTGGGCATCCCCATAAGGGTGATGACTCGGCCATATGGCGCCATCGCCGCGAAAGTGCGCGACATAACCTCC
Source organism: Kiloniellales bacterium (assembly GCA_033720555.1). Lineage (GTDB taxonomy): Bacteria > Pseudomonadota > Alphaproteobacteria > Kiloniellales > JAKSDN01 > CALJXB01. Next base: position 3,899 of record JAWWCG010000357.1, read on the forward strand.
GGACCCACGTTATCCAGTGCAACCTGTACCCCGCCCCCTTCGCTCCAATCCAGCGCTGCTGCTACAAAGTCCTCTGAGCAGTAGAGGATCGCGCGGTCTACCCCCAGTGCCGTTACGATCTCGGCCTTCTCGGCGCTGCTCACAGTTGCGGCAACCTTGGTTCCTATGATCCGAGCCAACTGGACCGCCATCTGCCCCGTCCCTCCGGCGCCTCCGTGGATCAGAACGAACTCCTTGGGCTCTATAGCCGCCCGGTCTATCAGCGCCTCCCAGGCAGTGATCGCGACAAGCGGAAATGCGGCTGCGACGCGCATTTCCACAGCATCCGGAACGTGAACCAGCCGATCCTGCGGCACGACGGCAAACTCGGCATATGTCCCGAAGTCGCCGCCGATGCCTCCATTGCAGAAGCAGACACGGTCCCCGGCGACGAAATCTGTGACCTCAGGGCCAACGGCTTCGACCACGCCCGCGCCATCATGTCCGAGTATCTTCGGACCATCGCTTTCGACATAGGTTCCAAAGGCGCGAAAGAAGGTATCGGCGGGATTCAATCCCGCAAACTGCAGGCGGACCAGAACATCCTGCGCAGTCTTGGGCCATCGCAGCGCGACCTGCCGCAGTTCCAGGACCTCGGGCCCGCCGACCGCCGTCATCACCGCCGCGCGCATCCTAGTCATGGTCTTGCCCC
>JAWWCG010000358.1:0-4578 GCA_033720555.1 Kiloniellales bacterium
ATCAACGCCATCATCGCCGCCCAGTCCGGCGCGACCGCGCCGGCGGCGCCGGCCGGCATGTTGGCGCAAACCGTCGCCGAGACCCTCGCCGGCCTGATCCTGGTGAACCTGTTCCAACCCGGCTATCCCATGATCTTTTCCAACTGGCCGTTGGTGATCGACTTGCGCAGCGGGGCGTTCTGCGGCGGCGGCGGCGAGATCTCGATCATGAACGGCGCGGCGGCGCAGATCGCCAACCACCTCGGCCTGCCCTCGGGCGTCGCCTGCTCGATGTCCGACGCCAAGGCGGTGGACGCGCAAATGGGCGCCGAGAAGGCCATGGCGGCGCTGGCCGCCGGGCTCTGCGGCGCCAACATGGTCTACGAATCCTCGGGCATGATGGCGAGCCTGCTGGGCGCCTCTTTCGAGGCCTTCGTCGCCGACGACGAGATGCTGTCGCACATCCACCGCATGATCCGCGGCATCGAGGTCAGCGAGGAGACGCTCGGCTTCGAGGCGATCCGCGAGGCGGTGACCGGCGACGGCCACTTCCTCGGCTCGAGCCACACCATGGCGGCGATGCAGCGCGACTATTTCTATCCCCGGCTCGCCGACCGGGACGCCCCCGGCGTCTGGGCGGAGAATGGCGCGCCGGACCTGTGGTCGCGGGCGAAGGACCGGGCGCGGGAGATTCTCGCCAGCCACCATCCCGGCCATATCGAGCCCGCGGCCGACGCCCGGATCCGCGACCGCTTCAAGATCCTGCTCGCGCCCCGGTCCTGACGGAGCGGCGGCGCGCTATTCCGCGACCACCTCGACGACGTTCGCCAGGTGCGGCGCCAAGGCGGCGAAGCGCGGCACGATGCGCTCGGCGAGAAGGGCGCGGCAATCCTCCGCGAGCTGCTCGGGCAGGTGGCCCAGCTCCTCGGTTCGGGCGATCAGGTAGACCCGGCGCGACAGGGCGGGAAAGGGCATGGGCAAGATGTCCATGCCGGCGACGAAGCGCTCGGCGTCGAGCAGGTTGAGCGGCGTCGTCAGCGTCCAGCCGCCGGCCTGCGCGGCCATGGCGAAAACCGAGCGCGAGGCCTCGAAGGCGTAGCGGCGCGGCACGTTGAAGCGCACGCGCTTGAGATGCTGGGCTACGATCCGGCCGATCGGCATGGCCTCGGAATACTGAACGAACGGCAAGTCGGCCAACTGCTCGCGGGTGTCCCGGTCGGGCGCGAGCGCGCCCTTGGCGGCCACCAGGATGAGCGGCTCGCGCAGGATCGGGATGGCGCGGAAACTGTTCGCGTCAGCGGGCAGGCTGGCCGAGACGGCGATGTCGGCCTCGCGTCGTTCCAGCCGCGTCGTCACCCAATCGGACCGGCCGGAGGTGGTATCGATGAAGCAGCCGCGGAAGCGCTTCTCCAGGCTCAGCACCAGCGCCGGGGTCAGCGAGGCGTCGAGATCGTCGATGATGGCGAGCGAGAGCTGGGGCAGGGTCGCGAGGTTCAGCTCGGCGAGTTCGGCTTGCGCGTCCGCGACGGCTTCGAGGATGCGGTGCGCGTGGGCGCGCAGCATCTGCCCCGCCGGGGTCAGCGTGACCGGCCGGGCCCGGCGGTCGAACAGCCTGGCGCCGACCGCCCGCTCGAGCGCCGTGATCTGCTGGGAAACGCCCGACGGGCTGCCGGCGAGCCGTTCCGCCGCGCCGCCGATCGAGCCGGTCTCCTCGAGGGCCACGAACACGCGAAGCCCACGCAGCGTAAGCTCGGGATTGACCTTCGGATGCGAGGCCGATGAGCGGAGTGTGTCGTCGGTCATGGCGGGGCTGCCCCAGGCGTTCCGCGACACCATCCCTCGCCCGGCTCCGGCGATCAATGGTCTGCCGACGGCTCCCTCAGGCGCCGCGAGCGCGCGGCCGCCCGGCCGCCCGGCTCAACCGGCTCAAGGGGCGAGCGCCCGGCACGCCGAATCGAGGGCGCGCAGCGTGTCCTCTAGCTCGGCCTCGCCGTGGGCGGTCGAGAAGAACCGCCGCACGCCGGGCAACGCGTAGATCCCGCGCTTCAGACACTCGACGTCGAGCCGGCGCATGGCCGCGACGTCGCCCTTCATGAGGTCGGCCTGGGTTTGCGGCTGCCGGGCGACGAACAGGATCTGCCACAGCGAGCCCGTGTTCTCGGCGATCGCCGTCAGGGCGTGGCGGTCCAGCACCTTTTGCATCTCGGCGCAGGCCCGATCGGCATAGCCGTTCAAGCGGTCGTAGACGCCGGGCGTGGCCAGCTCGTCGAGCAGGGCCAGGGTCGCCGCCGCCGCCGCCGGATTGCCGTGCAGGGTCCCGTTGACGTAGACGTAGTCGGGCGCGCCCTTGCGCCGCGGGTCGGCGAGGTCGAGCACCTCGCTCCGGCCGGCGACGCAGGCGAGCGGCCCGCCGGCGCCGATCACCTTGCCGAAGCTCGCCAGGTCCGGCGTCACGCCGTAGCGCGCCTGGGCGCCGCCGTAGGCGACGCGGAATCCGGTCACCACCTCGTCGAAGATCAGCAGGACGCCGGCCTGGTCGCAGATCCGCCGCAGGGCTTCGAGGAAATCCGGGCGCGCCGGAACGATTCGCTGCACCGGCTCGACGATCACCGCGGCAAGCTCGTCGCGGCGCTCCCGAACGATTCGCTCGACCGCCTCGGCGTCGTTGTAGGGCGCGACCAGCATGGTGGAGCGCGTCCCGGCCGGCCGCCCCGCCGTGTCGTCCTGGCCGTGCGGATCGTTGCCGAGCGCCGTCGGGAAGGTCGAGGTGAGCGCGTAGTCGTGGTTGCCGTGGTAGGCGCCCTCGAACTTCAGGATGAGGTCCCGGCCGGTGAAGGCGCGGGCCAGGCGCATGGCGTAGGCCGTCGCCTCGGAGCCGGTGGTCGCGTAGAGGACCTTCTCGGCGCAGGGGATGTCGTCCACCAAGCGGGCGGACAGGCGGATCGCCGGCTCGTTGAGCGTGCCGAACATGTGCAGGCCGCGTTCCGCCTGCGCCTGCACCGCGGCGACCAACGCCGGGTGGCTGTGGCCCGCGATCAGCGCCCCGGCGCCGCCGACATAGTCGATGAAGTCGCGGCCGTCCACGTCGCGCAGCCGCGCGCCCTTGCCCTCGGCGAAGACGAAGCGCACCTCCTCCGCCAAGGCGTAGCCGCCGAGGCCGGCGCCCGGCAGGACCCGTTCGGCGATCTCGTAAAGCTGATCGTTGGCGCTCGGCGCTTTCGCGTCCATGGCTTGGCTCTCCTTCATTCGAAGACGGCGACCGGGTCGCCCAGGACGGCCTGGTCCGGGCTCACGCCGAGCCCGGGCCGCTCGGCGGGCGCGATCCGGCCGTTGTCGCGCCGCGGCCCGTCGGGCGCGACGTGCGGCGTGACATAGCCCGAGAGGTCGCAGGCGTTCAGCAGGTAGCGCGGCGCGGTGGCGACCGCCAGGTGGACGGCGGCGGCGGTCGCGATGTCGGAGCCCCAGGTGTCCTCGATCACCATCATGACCTTGAGGTCGAGACAGAGGTCGCGGGCCCGGCGCAGGGCGCTCAGGCCGCCGAACTTGGAGAGCTTCAGCGCCGCCACGTCCAGGCAGCCCAGCGCGTGGGCCTGGAGCAGCGTGGCCGCGTCGTGGACGTTCTCGTCGATCTTCATGGCGCAGCCGCTCGCCCGGCGCACCGCGGCGCAGGCCTCCAGGCTCTCGCAGGGCTGTTCCAGCATGACGTCGAGGTCGCGGACCGCCTGGGCGGTGCGGATCGCGCCGAGCGAGCTGGCGCCGCAGTTCCAGTCGGCGTAGACGAGCGGCCCCGGCCCGACCGCCTCGCGCACCGCGCGCAGGCGCGCCACGTCCGCCTCCCAATCCCCGTCCGCGCCCACCTTCGCCTGGAACTGGCGAATGCCTTCGCCATGGGCGGCCCGGGCGATCTCGGCCATGGCGTCCGGCGCGATACAGGTGATGGAGTGGTAGAGCGGCGCGCTTACCGCCTGACGGCCGCCGAGCAGCCGGTAGAGCGGCAGGCCGGCCGCCTTGCCGGTCAGGTCCCAGAGCGCCAGGTCGATGGCCGACTTGGCGTAGCGGTGGCCATGCAGATGGGCGTCGCAGCGGGCCATGACGGCCTCCGGGCCGATCGGGTCGGCGCCCAGGAGCACCGGCGCCAGCTCGCCGACGGCCGGCGCGACGCCTCCGGCATAGGCCGGCAGGTAATGGGGGATCGGGCAGACCTCGCCCCAGCCGGTCAAGCCCGCGTCGGTGTCCAGGCGCAGGACCATGCTGTCGACCGTCTCGCAGGCCTTGCCGTCGGCCATGTAGTAGGGCCTGCGGCTGGTCAGCGCCACGCGGTGAAGGGCGATGCGGGCGATCCTCATGGCGCGGCGCCTCGTAGGCCGCCTCCGGCCGGCGAGCTAGGCATGGACCGCGATGCGGGCAGGCTTCACGGCGGCTCACTCCATGGTGACGACGATGTTGCCGACGTGGCGTTTGGCCAGGAAGGCCTCCTGCGCCGCGGCCAGCTCCTTGAGCGGATGGATCTTCGCCAGCAGCGGGCGGATCTCGCCGCGCTCGATGTAGCCGACCAGGTCGGCGAACACGCCGGGCGGCACGATGGTGGCGCCGGTGAAG
>JAWWCG010000359.1:0-4570 GCA_033720555.1 Kiloniellales bacterium
GCCACACCCTGGCACTGGCGGCGAGCCGCTAGAGAGTTTTCCGTTCTCACGGAACCGGCCCGCACCCCCGCCCGGCCCCCCATAGCCTACGATGGCATGGGTGGCCGGGCGGGGGTGTGGGCCGGTGCGATTCCACGTGAGTGGACAATGCTCTCGCCGCGCCCCCTTGATTAGGACGCGGCGCTGCGGGAGTCGTCCGCGCGCTCGCGCAGCACCGCCGCCAGCTTTTCGATGCCCGGCTCGATCCGCTCGCAGGGAATCGACGAGAAGCCGAGCCGGAAATAGTTGCGCGGCGGCGGATCGGCGGCGAAATGGATCGAGCCGGCCTCGATGATCACGCCGGCCCGCAGGGCGTCGAGCGCCAGGCGGTCGCTGTCCAGGTCGTCGGGCCCGCGCACCCAATAGGAGGTGCCGCCCAGGCTCGGCGTCGCCGCGCAGTCCGGCAAATGGCGGGCGAGCGCCGCGCCGAGCGCCTCCCAGCGCTCGCGATAGGCGCGCTGTAGGCGGTGGATCAGCGCCTCGTAGTAGCCGCCGGCGATGAACAGCGCCAGGGTGCGCTGGTTGTTGGACGGCGGATGGCGCAAGGCGAGCCGGCGGAACAGGCGGAGCTCGCGGATCAGCTCGGCCGAGGCGACCAGGAAGCCGATCCTGAGGCCCGGCGCCAGGCACTTGGAGAACGAGCCGACGTAGACGACGGCGTGCTCCCGGTCCATCGACTTGAGCGCCGGGGTCGGCGCGCGGATGAAGTTGGCCTCCGGCTCGTAGTCGTCCTCGATCACCGCGACGCCATGGCGGCCAGCCAGGTCGAGCAGCTCGACCCGGCGCGCCAGCGGCATGGTCGCCGTGGTCGGCGCCTGGTGGCTCGGCGTCACGTAGACGCAGGCGCAATCCGCCAGCCTGGCGTCGATCTCCATGCCGCCGCCGTCGACCGGCAGCGGCACGATGTCGGCGCCGGTCATGGCGAAGATGTTGCGGGCGTCCACGTAGCCCGGCTCCTCGAAGCCGAAGCGCGTGCCCGGCCCGGCCAGCAGTTGCGCCACCATGAAGAGGGCGTTCTGCGCGCCCAGGGTGATCAGGATCTCGTCCGGCGCGGCGCGCACGCCGCGGCGCGGCAGCACGTGGGTGCGGATTTGCTCGATCAGCAGCGGATCGTCCTCGACGAAGCTGTCCTCGCTCCAACTTTCGATCGCCGGCAGGCTCAGCGCCTGGCGCGAGCACAGCCGCCAGGCGGCCACCGGAAACAGCTTCGGGTCCACCTGGCCGTAGATGAAGGGATAGGGACAGCGCCGCCAGTTCCTGGGCTTGCGGATGTGGTCCAGCTCGGTCGGCCGCAGCCTGAGGCGCCGCCGCCAATCGACCGCGTTCCAGTTGGCCGCGGCGGGCGGCGCCGGCGGCCGCGCGGCCTCGCGCGGCGGCGGCTCGCCGAGCCCGTCGGGATTGACGAAATGGCCGACCCGCTCGCGGGAGATCAGGAAGCCCTCGTCGCTCAGGGCCTGGTAGGCCAGCACCACCGTGTTGCGCGAGACGCCGAGCGCCCGGGCCAGCCGCCGCGAGGACGGCAGCGGCTCGTCCGGCGACAGCCGGCCGTCGAGGATCGCGTCCATGAGATGGCGCTTGAGCTGGGTCTGCAGGCTGACCGTACGGTCGTGGCGCAGGGGAAACAGGAAATCGCGCACGTGCTTGGCCTCGAGGCTCCCGGGAACTGGATCTTTCGGCGGCTCTGCGCGAACTCTATGATGCCGACCGCGCCCGGACAAGTTGCGGGACAAAGCGGGCCGACAAGGCGGGCCGACAAGGTGGGCGGACACAGACCGCAGGCCCGCCCGCGACAATGGTTTGGGGGACAAGCTGCATGCCGCTCACCACCACCATCGGCGCCTATCCGAAGCCCGCCTACGTCGCGGTGCCCGACTGGTTCAACATCCCGGCCGGCCCGGACACGGCCGACCCGACCGTCGGCTGGGCCCGGGCGGTCGCGGCCATGGGCGACGAGGCCGAGGCGATCTTCGCGCGCGGCGTCAGGGAGGTGATCGACGATCAGGTGGGCGCCGGCATCGACATCCCGACCGACGGCGAAGTGCGCCGCGAGAACTACATCCACTATCACTGCCGCCACTTGGCGGGGATCGACTTCGAGACCCTGACCGAGAAGTCGGTGCGCGGCGTCTACAGCGCCAAGCTGCCGACGGTCGTCGGACCGGTCAGCGCCGGCGCGCCCTTCCTGCCGCACGACTGGCGGGTCGCCCAGGGCTGCACCGAGCGGCCGGTGAAGATCACCCTGCCGGGGCCGATGACCATTTCCGACACCGTGGCCGACAGCCATTACGGCGACCCGGCGCGCCTCGGCCGGGACCTCGCCGCCGCCCTCAACGCCGAGGTGCTGGCCCTCGCCAGGGCCGGCTGCCGGCACATCCAGATCGACGAGCCGGTGTTCGCCCGCCAGCCCGACAACGCCCTCGCCTACGGCTTCGACAATCTGGAGCGCTGCTTCCACGGCGCGCCCGAGGGCGTGGTGCGCACGGTCCACATGTGCTGCGGCTATCCCGACGGCCTGGACAAGCCCGACTACCCCAAGGCGCCGCAGGACTCCTACGCCCGCCTCGCCGCGGCGATCGAGGACTCCTCGATCATGGCGGTCTCGATCGAGGACGCCCACCGCCACAACGACCTCAGCCTGCTGGAGGCCCTGCCGACCACCGGCGTCATCCTCGGCGTGGTGGCGATCGCCAAGAGCCGCGTCGAGCCGGTCGAGGAGATCCGCGCGCGCCTCGCCGCGGCCCTCGCGCACATCGACGCGGCGCGCCTGATCGCCGCGCCGGACTGCGGTCTCGGGCTGCTCGGCCGCGACCTCGCGCTCGCCAAGCTGCGCAACCTCGCCGAAGCGGCGCACAGTCTTTAGCGACGTCTAACGCCGATCGTGTCGCAGCGCCGGCCAGCGCGGAAACACCTCGACCGAGAAAAAAGCCCGGGGCGCCTTGGCCCCGGGCCTTGCCGTTTGGCCCGCGCCAAGCCCGCGTCGCTCACGCGTCCTGGAGCGCCGCGCGGATCTTGGTGAACAGCTCGTCGAGATGCGCGTCCTCGCAGATGAAGGGCGGCGCCACCAGCAGCGAATCGCCGGTCATCTTGATGATCAGCCCGGCGTCGAAGAGCTGCTGGATCAGATGATAGCCGCGCAGGCCCGGCCGCTCCTTGGGCGCGAGGTCGAGGGTGCCGAACAGCCCGTAGCCGCGGATGTCGGTCACCACCGGCAGGTCCTTGAGCGCGAATAGGCCCTCGAGGAACTTCGGGCTCATGGCGGCGGCCCGCTCCACCAGCTTCTCCTGCTCGAAGATGTCGCGCGTCGCCAGGCCCGCCGCCGAGGCGACCGGGCAGCCGGAGTAGGTGTAGCCGTGGAACAGCTCGATCGCCATGTCGGGCGCGGCCTCGGTGATGGTCTCGTAGATCGCCTCGCTGCAGGCCACCGCGCCCATCGGCACCACGCCGTTGGTCAGCGCCTTGGCCATGGTCATGATGTCGGGGGTGACGCCGAAGCTGTCGGCGCCGAACTGCTTGCCGGTGCGTCCGAAGCCGCAGATCACCTCGTCGAAGATCAGCAGGATGCCGTACTTGTCGCAGATCGCGCGCAGGCGCTCGAGATAGCCCTTGGGCGGCACCAGGCAGCCGATCGAGCCGGCGATCGGCTCGACGATGCAGGCGGCGATGGTGTCGTCGCCGTGCAGGTCGACCAGGCGCTGCAGGTCCTCGGCGAGCTCCGCGCCGGCCTCCGGCTGGCCGGGGGTGAACTTGTTCTCCTCCAGCCAGGTGTGGCGCATGTGAGCGCAGCCCGGCAGGCCGAGCCCGAAGGCCTTCTTGTTGGGCAGGATGCCGGCCACCGAGATGCCGCCGAAGTTGACGCCGTGATAGGCCTTCTCCCGGCCGACCAGGCGCTGGCGCTGGGCCTCGCCGCGCGCCCGGTGATAGGCGAGCGCGATCTTGAGCGCGGTGTCGACGGACTCCGAGCCGGAGTTGGTGAAGAAGACGTAGTTGAGATCGCCCGGCGTCACCGCCGCAACCCGGCGGGCCAGCTCGAACGACAGCGGGTGGCCGTACTGGAACGGCGGCGCGTAGTCGAGCTCGGTCAGCGTGCGCTGCGCCGCCTCGGCGATCTCCTTGCGGCCGTGGCCGGCGCCGACGCAGAACAGCCCGGAGGAGCCGTCGAGCAAGGCGTCGCCCCGGTCGGTGTAGTAGTACATGCCCTCGGCCCGCGCGATGATCCGCGGATAGGCCTTGAACTGCCGGTTGGCGGTAAACGGCATCCAATACTGCTCGAGGGAGTTGGCGGTCGGCATCTGCCAGTTCATCGGCTGATCACTCCAATCAAGAACGTCGTGTGGGCCCCGCCCCGCCCGCGGCGAAGCGCGCGGGCCGTCAAAGCCCCAGCACCTCTTCGGCCGGGGTGTAGGGCAGGCCATGGGCGTCGGCCACGGCCTTGTAGGTCACCTTGCCGTCGGCCACGTTGAGGCCGTTGCGCAGGTGCGCGTCGTCGTTGAGCGCTAGGCGGTAGCCCTTGTCGGCCAGCGCCAGGGCGAAC
>JAWWCG010000360.1:0-4545 GCA_033720555.1 Kiloniellales bacterium
CTCGACGACATGGTGAGCCGGCGCGGCACCGGGCTCATTCTGATCAGCCACGACCTCACCCTGGTCGCGTCCTACTGCGACCGCGTGCTGATCATGTATGCCGGGCGGGTCGTCGAGTCCTGCGCCGCCAACCGCTTGGCCGACGCCCGCCATCCCTACACCAGGGGCCTGCTCAACTGCCTGCCCAAGATCGACGAGGCGCGGGATACCTTGGCGACGCTGGACCGCGACCCGAGCTGGGCGAGCGAGGCAGGGCCGTCCGGGGGAGGGCCGGGGGCGTGATCGAGATCGAGCATCTCAGCGTCGTGTTCGGTCACCGCCATGCGCTGGTGTGCGCGGTCGACGACGTGAGCTTCCGGGTGGCGCGGGGCGAGAGCTTCGGCCTGGTCGGCGAGTCCGGCTCCGGCAAGTCGACCGTGCTGCGGGCGATCGCCGGGCTGGTGGACCAGTGGACGGGCGCGATCGCGGTCGCCGGCGAGGCCCAGGGCAGGCGGCGCAGCCTCGCGTTCCGGCGCGCGGTGCAGATGGTGTTCCAGGACCCCTACGGCTCCTTGCACCCCAGGCACACGGTCGATCACATCCTCAAGGAGCCGTTGAAGATCCACCGGCGCGATCCCTCGGACGCGCGCATCGCCGCGGCGCTCGAGGAGGTCGGCCTCGACGAATCCTTTCGCTTCCGCTTCCCGCACCAGCTTTCGGGCGGCCAGCGCCAGCGGATCGCCGTCGCCCGGGCGCTCATCGTCGAGCCCTCGGTCCTGCTGCTGGACGAGCCGACCTCGGCCCTCGACGTGTCGATCCAGGCCGAGGTCCTCAACCTGCTGAGCCGCCTGCGCCGCCAGCACGACCTGACCTACGTCCTGGTTAGCCACAACCTCGCCGTCGTCAGCCACATGTGCGAGCGCCTGGCGGTGATGCGCCTGGGCCGGATCGTCGAGGAGCTGGAGATCGAGCAGCTGCGCCGCCATAGGCCGAGCCACGCCTATACCCGGCAGCTCTTCGAGGCGGCCCAGGGCTACAGCCGGGAGTTCGTCGCCAAGATCGTCGACGATCTGTGACCTCGGCCGTCTTTCGGTCGGGGGTGGAGGGTTCGCGCCGGTCCGGCGCGGCCGCCCGCGCCCGCCCGATCGGCCGCGTCAGCCGCCGGCCTGTGTGCCCTCGTGAAGGTCGGCCTCGCGCACTGGGCAGGGCCGCAGGCCGTTCTTCTTGTCTTCCAGGCAATGGCCCATGACCATGACGGCGCGCCGGCGCAGCGTGTCGGCGGTCAGCGGGTCGCCCTGCGCTTCGTAGACGTCCGCCAGCGCCTTGAGGCTGAGGTAGAGCCGCTCGCCGTTGTCGGCCGCGGCCCGCGCCTCGGCAAAGGCTTCCTCGGCCTGCGGATACTTGCCCTGCTTGAACTGCTGGTGGCCGACGCTCATGCGGTCGGCGTAGTAGTCGCAGGCCGCGAGGGCCAGGAGGGCCGAGAGGAGGGCGGCAAGTCGGAGCGGGCGAACGTACGCGGTCATGGCAAGATACGGGACTCGACTGTCGATCATCGCTCTTATTCCCTTAGAGGATCGGCTCCGTCGAGATCCACAGGCAATTTTCTATAGGACGTATCTAGAAAGCGGCGTGCCGTCTTTGGTTCCCTGAGCCGCGAGGCGGCGGGCGAACCTTCCCTGCCGGGCTAGCTTCCCGACGCCGAATCGAGCGGCTGATTGGCGTGGCGGTCCATGAAGGCCTCGAGGTCCGCCGGGGCGATGCGCCATTCCTTGCCCAGCTTGAAGCCGCGCAGATAGCCCTCGCGCAGCCAGCGCGTGACGGTGCGCTCGTGGATCTGGAGACGGTCGGCGACCTGGGCCGGCGTCAAGAGCGGTTGTTCGGCCATGGTGACTCATCTCGATGTTGCGGACCGAATTCTGCCGCGCAAAGCCTAAAACGTGGTTAATCGGCCGCGCATGGTGCTTTCGAGGCGCTTTCGCCGCGCATTCGAGGCGCATTCGAGGCGCTTTCGCGGGCGGGTGGCGAAGGGCGCGCGTCAGCCACGGCCAGGCTGGTCGCTGGGTTACTTAGCCGCCGTTTTCATTTGAATTCGTACCGATTCGAAACTGACCGCGCAAATACATCCGAATGTAATATCTTTACGCCTATGAATAGGCCGTGCTGTGGATAGAATGTGAATGAATAACCGACTTTTCCACAGGAAATAACCGCGCCGGCAAATGTTGAGAGTTCACTTTGGTCACGGCGCCGATTACTGTGCCATGCGGTCAATCCGCCATCTTCACCGATCGTCGACCCGATCATCGATCTGGCCGACCAATGCCGAATCTCGGAACCTAGTCCATGCGTGCAAACCGGGCGCTGACGCCGGCACAGGTGGCGAGGCGCCTTCAAGTGAGCGAGGGCAGGGTGGTGCGCTGGTTGAGGGCCGGCCACCTGCGCGGGCTGCGGTGCCGCGGCCGGTGGTGGACCTCGACGCTGGCGCTGGCGGCCTTCCTCGAGACGCGGGCCAACCGTCCCGCGCCGATGTCCCTGGCGTCCGACGCATCCGGCCGGGTCTTTGCCTTCCGACGGGGCGAACGGGCCTGAGGCGGCCTGCCATGGATCGAGGCCGTGTCGCTCGCGGGCGTTCCGCTCATGGCTTCGCCTTTCCGCGCCGCCTGGACGCCGTGCCGACCGGCCGCGCATTCGCGAAGGGCCAGGTCTGCATGGCGATGTCCACCACCTCGAGCAGCCGCCTTTTCTTCACCCCGCTCTTGGCCTGCACGGCGAGACCGGAGTTGAGCGCCATGAGGTAGCACGCCAGCGCCGCCGGATCGGCGTCGGACGGCAGATCGCCTTCGTCGATCGCGCGCCGGAACCGCTCCGCCATCCAGGTCTCGGCCATGGCGCGCATGTCGGCCATCATCTTGCGGATCGACTCGGACTCCGGACTGGTCGCCAGCGCGCCCTGCACCATGAGGCAGCCGTCGGGCGTGCCCCGCCGGGTCACCAACTCCACCTCGCCCTCGAGAATGCCGCGGGCGACCTCGCGCGCCGTCTTCTTCGCGAGCGAGTCGTGGTACATCTTGCCGTTCAGCTCGCTGTAGCGGCCGATGCATTCCAGGAACAGGCTCTCTTTGTTGCCGAAGGCGGCATAGAGGCTCGGCACGTTGACGCCGACCGCCTCCGCCAGCATGGCGACGGAGGTGCCCTCGTAGCCATGGCGCCAAAACAGCTTCAGCGCCGTGTCCAAGGCTTCCGCCTTGTCGAAGCTTCTCGGGCGCCCTCTCGACATATAATTTATTAGTCCTCGCTAAAAAAATAATTGACAGCCGCGACACCTCCTATATTATATATCGATCACTAAATAAATCAATGCCGAGCCGGAGGAGGAAGTCCGATGACCTATGTCGACGGATTCGTGGCGGCCGTTCCGACCGCCAACCGCGAGAGCTACCGCAAGCACGCCGAGGACGCGGCGGTCGTGTTCAAGGAGCACGGCGCCTTGAACGTGATCGAATGCTGGGGCGACGACGTGCCCGACGGCGAGGTCACGTCCTTTCCCATGGCCGTCAAGCGCAAGGACGACGAGACGGTCGTTTTCGCCTGGATCACCTGGCCTTCGCGCGAGGTGCGCGACGAGGCGATGAAGAAGGTCATGGCCGACCCGCGTCTGCAGCCGGAGGCCAATCCCATGCCGTTCGACGGCAAGCGGATGATTTACGGCGGATTCGAGACGATCCTCGAGGCCTGAGCGCCGCCACGCCGGCGCGCCAGCGCGCCAGCGCGTTGGCCGAAGACCTCGGGATCGTGCCGGCCGTGCTCGGCGAGCTCATGCGCGACGCGGCGAAGGCGGAGCGCGTCATGGCGGTTCTGTTGAAGATGAAGAAGCTCGATATCGAAGAGCTCGAAGCCGCTTAGGCGCGGTTCGGCTCCAGGAGACAGCGATGAACAGGAAGATTTTCGTCAATCTGCCGGTGAGGGACCTGGAGAAGTCCAAGGAGTTCTTCGCCGAGCTCGGTTTCGGCTTCAACCCGCGCTTCACCAATGAAGACGCGGCCTGCATGGTCGTCTCGGACGACATTTTCGTCATGCTGCTGACGGAGACCTACTTCAAGACGTTCACCAAGAAGGAGCTGGCCGACGCGCATCGCACGACCGAGGTGCTGGTCTGCTTGAGCGAGACGAGCCGCGCGGCGGTCGACGCCCATCTCGCGAAGGCGCTCGAGGCCGGCGCGAGCGAGGCGCGCGAGGCGCAGGACCTCGGCTTCATGTACGGCCGCAGCTTCAACGACCTCGACGGCCATATCTGGGAGGTCGTGTGGGTGGACGAGGACCGGGCCTAAGTCTGAGCGGCCTAAGTCTGAGCGGCCTAAGCCTGCGCAGCCTAAGCCTGCGCGGCTGCCGTAAGAGGGGTCGGTCCCGGGCCGATCCACCGACCGACTTGAGGAGCAAGCGATGAAACCGCTGACCCCCTATCTGTTCTTCGGCGGCGACTGCCGCGACGCCATGAACTTCTACCAGGATTGCTTCGGCGGCTCGCTGGAGATCATGACCTACGCCGACGGCCCCGCCGACGCCTGC
>JAWWCG010000361.1:0-4534 GCA_033720555.1 Kiloniellales bacterium
CGCTCGTCCTCGAATATGCGTCGGCATGTCCATCGTCCTCGCTCCTAACGTCCGGTCAAAATCGCACCGTCAGCGTGGTTCAATCTGGTCGGGTACTGCTCTAGACGATCGGCGGCTCGGCCGCCAGTTCCGAGGTCAGGCCGGATTCGTAGGCGGTCTCCGGATCGAACTCGTCGAGCCAGCGGGCGACGACCTGCTTGCCCTCGTGGCGGGCGACGTGAAACAGGCCGTCGCCCTCGTGCACCAGAGGCAGGTTGGTCTTGCCGATGACGATGCCGTCGGTGCTCGCCACCACCTCGACCTCGTTCTGGCCGAAGGGATCGGCGATCACGCCGAGCACGTCGTCCTTTCTGACCGGCGCGCCCAGGGGCCGCACCGAGCGCAGCAGGCCGCTGCGCGGCGCGCGCACCCATTTGCTCGAGCGGATGATCAAGGGTCGGCGCTCGGCGCGGGCGCTTCGCTTGGCGGGCAGCATGCCGAGTTCGCGCATGACCCGCACGACCCCCTTGACGCCGGCGCGCACCGCCGGCTCGTGGAACCGCAAGGCCTCGCCAGCCTCGTAGACGATGACCGGCACGCCGCGCTCGGCGGCCGCCTCGCGAAGGCTGCCTTCGCGGAAGCCGGTGTTGATGACCACCGGCACGCCGAAGGCCTGCGCCATGCGCGCGGTTTCCGCGTCGTCCAGATTGCCGCGGATCTGCGGAAAGTTGTCCCGGTGCGACGCGCCGGTGTGCAGGTCGATGCCGTGGCTCGAACGGTCGACAATCTCGTCGAGGAACAGCCGCGCCAGCCGCGAGGCGAGCGAGCCGCGCGCGGAGCCCGGGAACGACCGGTTGAGATCGCGGCGGTCGGGCAGATAGCGGGACTGGGAGAGAAAGCCCAGGACATTGACGACGGGCACCGCGATCAGGGTGCCGCGCAGCCGCTTGAGGGCGCTGATCCGCAACAGGCGGCGGATGATCTCGACGCCGTTGATCTCGTCGCCGTGCAGCGCGGCGCAGACGAACAGGCGCGGGCCGTCGCGGCGGCCGTTGATCACCACGACCGGCATGGTGACGGGCGTGTGGGTCGAAAGATCCGTGATCGGCAGATCGATGGCGGCCCGCGTCCCCGCCGATACCGCCACTTCCCCGACCCGGAAGACCCCCGACATGGCTCAGCCCGTGCCGCGCGTCTTGGTCTTGTTCGGTTTGGCGTTCTTTTCGAGGAACCCGATGATCCGACCGGCGACGTCGATGCCCGTGGCTTTCTCGACGCCCTCCAGGCCCGGCGTGGAATTGACCTCCATGACCACCGGGCCGTGGTTGGAGCGCAGCAAGTCCACGCCGCAAACATTGAGGCCCATGGTCCGGGCGGCGCGAACGGCGGTCGAGCGTTCCTCGGGCGTGATCTTGATGGTGGCCGCCGTTCCGCCGCGATGCAGGTTCGAGCGGAAGTCGCCTTTGGCGCCCTGGCGCTTCATCGAGGCGATCACCTTGTCGCCGACGACGAGGCAGCGAATGTCCATGCCGCCGGCCTCCCTGATGAACTCCTGGACCAGGATGTTGACCTTGGCGCCGCGAAACGCCTCGATCACGGATTTCGCCGAATTCCGCGTCTCGCCGAGCACCACGCCGATGCCCTGGGTGCCCTCCAGCAGCTTGATGATGACCGGCGCGCCGCCGGCGATGTTGATCACGTCGTCGGCGTATTTGGCGGAATTGGCGAAGCCCGTGACCGGCAAGCCGATGCCCTTGCGGGCGAGGAGCTGCAGCGAGCGCAGCTTGTCGCGCGAGCGGCCGATCGCCACCGATTCATTCAGCGGATAGACCCCCATCATCTCGAACTGGCGCAGCACCGCCAGGCCGTAGAAGGTGATCGAGGCGCCGATCCGCGGGATCACCGCGTCGTAGCCCGTGAGCTTCTCGCCGCGGTAGCGAAGCTCCGGGCGATGCGAGGTGATGTTCATATAGCAGTGGAGGGTGTTGACGATCTCCAGGCTATGGCCGCGCGCCTCGGCGGCCTCCACCAGGCGCTTGTGGGAATAGAGCGCGGGGTTGCGCGCCATCATCACCAACTTCATCGCTTATTCCTCCTCCCCTCGTGATCGGCGCGCCCGGGCCGACGCCGCGCGAAGCTTGGCGGCGCCGTTGGACCGGCGCGGCTTTCCCAGACGGTAGGAGACCGTCGGATCGATGACCAGGCGTCGCTCCATGGCGGTGCGGCCGATCAGCATGCGAAAGCCCATCTGGTCGCGGTCCGTCAGGGTGACCTCGACCGGCCAGGCCTCGCCGCCCATCTGCAAGGCGGTGACGATGACGAAGCGCTTCTCGCGCCCGCCGCCGGAATTGGTGATCCAACGGTAGTCGACGGCCTCCGCGAGACAGGTCTTGTAGACCTCGTCGTTGCGCTGCAGGGGGTGGACGTCGAACTGCACCCACAGCCCGCCGTCGCGCTCCACCGGCTGCACGTTGAAGGCGTGCAGGGCGGAGCTGCGCGCGCCGGTGTCCAGCTTCGCCTTGATGCGCCGCACGCCGAGGTCCGGCAGCGCGATCCATTCGCGCCAGCCCACGACCCGCTTGTCGGGCGCCGGCTCAATGGATGTTGGGCGCTTTTTGAACGGAGCGCTGCTCGATGTCCTGGATCTCCGGCCGGTCGCCGGCCGGGTCGCGGTCGGTTGCGGGTTCACGGTGCGATTCCTCATGGGGCATGACCCTGTTGACGGCCGCGGCGGTCACCCGGCGATAGCTGGCGAACTGCTTCTGGCTGAGCACGACGAAATAGGTTTCGCAGTCGATCAGCACGAAGCCGGCCTCGAACAAGTCCTCCGCCAGGCGGGCGATATAGGAGTCGGGTAGCTTGCGGCGGCCGGCCAGCTGCCGCATGAACTTGCGCGAGATCCGGAACTTGCCGGAGGTGGCGCCGCCGAAGCGCTCGGCGTAGAGGCACGCGAGCGCGCGGGCGAGCTGGTCCGGCGAGCTGCGCGCCGCCGTCGCCGCCTGGGCTGACTGAGACTCCATGGACTGATGCTCCCCGGCCGTGCCGGCCCGAAGGCCGCATTGGCCGGTCGCTATAGGGGGCGACGGCACGCCTGTCAACAATATTTGCTTATAGGACGGTAATTTTTGCGTATATGCCCGCACTAACTGCTGCAAACAAGCGAGGGGAGCCCTGGACGCCACGAGGCCGCCGTGGCCGCCGCCGGTCGCGCCGCCGGCCGGGCGGATCGGATTGACCGTCGCGAGGCAACGCGATTACGCTCGGCTCGGGCGGACGGGCCGCCCCGGGCCGCGGAAAAGGCCGAGCCTCCCGAGACCTTCGAGATCCGGGCGACCCATCCGGTTTCTCCCCCTTCTCTCCCGAGACGCGGCCGCGGGACGGGCGCCCGCCTGGATCGGCACGGCGCCGGAAGGGAGGAGCCCCCGTGGCCACGCCGTCGCACTGGCGCATTCTGGCGCCGGCGAACTTCGAGCAATTGCGCAAGAGCGCCAAGGAGCTGCGCCGCGCCTACGCCTCGGGCGAGGCCACGGCCCGCGAGCTGTTCGCGGCCTACCACCCCGCCCCGCCCGCGCCGGCATCGGCGCGGCTCCACGCCGCGCAGCTCGTCCTGGCCCGCGCCCACGACTTTCCGAGCTGGGCGCGCCTGAAGCGCGCCGTCCAACTGTTCAACGCGATGTGCGCCGACGACGCCGACGCCGTGCTCGCGCTGGTCCGCAAACATCCGGAGGCGCTGCATCAAAGGGTGAACGGCGAGACCTCCGCCTGGGGACCGCCGCTTGCCTGCGCCGCCCAGATCGGCTGCCGCAAGGTCTTCGCGGCGCTGCTCGCGCTGCCCGGCCAGGACCTTCAGTGGGCGCTCGGCCGGGCGACGCTGAAGGGCCGGTGCGACATGGCGCGCGCGCTGATCGCTCGGGGCGCCGAAGTCGGGCCGGGCGAGGCCATGGGCCCGTGCGAGTCGCTCAACGTCGTGGGCCTGCGCTTCCTCGCGGAGATCGGCGCGCCCCTGACCGGCGAAGACGGCGACCCCATGGGGCCCGTCGCGATGCTCCTGGAAGGCTATTTCCGGGACCCGCCGGCCAAGCACGCCTGCCTCGCCGTCCTCGCCGAGCACGGCGTCGCCTACCCGGACACCGCGATCATGGCGTTTCACCTCGGCCGCCTGGACCTGCTGGAGCGCCACCTCGCGGCCGAGCCCGGCCTGCTGGCGCGGCGCTTTTCCCACCGCGAGATCTACCCGCGCGCCCTCGGCTGCCACGCGGACGAAAGCCTGGCGCTGCACGGCGCGCCGCTCGACGGCACGACGCTGCTCCACATGGCGGCCGACTTCGACGAGTGGGAGATCGCGCGCTGGCTCGTGGCGCGCGGCGCCGACGTCAACGCGCGCGCGGCCGTCGACGCCGAGGGTTTCGGCGGCCATACGCCGCTGTTCAACGTCGTCGTCTCCCAGGCCTACCGCAGCCGGCGCCAGCGCGACGGCGCCTTCGCGAGGCTGCTGCTCGACGCCGGCGCGGACCCGACGCTGCGCGCCTCGCTGCGCAAGGCCTTGCGCTTTCAC
>JAWWCG010000362.1:0-4533 GCA_033720555.1 Kiloniellales bacterium
AGCCGGGACCGCCTGGCCCTCGCGCCCTCTTGACGCCGGACACGGCGGCGCGCGAGATCTAACCGGGCGCAAGGATCAGGAGCGGCCCGGTTTCGACGAAAACAGACCGGCCGGTCACGAGGGGGCACAGGGCTTGAAATCGACGCGGGCATCGATCGCCACCTTGCTGGTAGGCACCGCCGTGCTGTTCCTCGGCTACGGCCTCCTGATCACCCTCTTGCCGCTGCGCGCCAAGATCGAGGTCTTCTCGACCTCCATGATCGGCATCATGGGCGGCGCCTACTTCGCCGGCTTCGCGGTCGGCTGCCTGATCGGCCCCTGGGTGGTGAAGAAGGTCGGCCACATCCGCGCCTTCGCCGGCTTCGCGGCGATCGCCGCCGTCCTGGTGCTGGTCCTGCCGATGGCGATCGACCCGGCCTTGTGGGCCGGCGTACGCGGGCTCACCGGGATCTGCTTCGCGATCCTCTTCATGGTGATCGAGAGCTGGCTCAACGACCAGTCGAGCAACGAGATCCGCGGCCGGGTGCTGTCGATCTACATCATCGTCACCAACCTGGTGACCATGGGCGGCCAGCTCATGGTCAACCTCTCGGACCCCGCCGGCCCGGTCCTCTTCACCTTCGCCGCCATGCTGGTCTGCCTATCGCTGGTGCCGCTGTCGCTGACGCCGACCTCGACGCCGAAGCCGATCGCCACCGCGAAGCTGCGCATCGCCCAGCTCTACCGCACCTCGCCGTCCGGCTTCATCGGCTGCCTCGCCTTCGGCCTGGCCGACGGCGCGTTCTGGAGCCTGGCGCCGGTCTTCGCCGACGCCGAGGGCCTGCCAGTCTCGGACATCACCGTCGTCATGAGCCTGTTCGTGGTCGGCGGGTCGATCTCGCAGTGGCCGCTCGGCCATTACTCCGACAAGGTCGACCGGCGCTGGGTCATCGCCTTCGTCTGCGCCGGCAGCGTCTGCACCGCCTTCGCCTTCGCCTTCGTCGATCTCGATCAGCGCTGGCTCGCCTATGCGCTCGCCGGCGCCCACGGCGCCTTCATGCTGCCGATCTATCCGCTGCTGCTGGCCCACACCAACGACTACGCCCCCAACAGCCTGCTGGTGGAAACCAGCAGCGGCCTGCTGCTGCTCTACGCGCTGGGCGCAATCGCCGGGCCCTCGGCGGCCGCGGCGCTGATGCAGGCCTACGGCGACCCCAGCCTGTTCCTGTTCATCGCGGCGGTCCTCGGGCTGCTGCTCGCCTATATCCTGTTCCGGCTCGGCCGCCGGCGGGTCGCCAAGGCCGAGGAGCGGGTGGAGTTCTACCCCGTGCCCAAGACCTCGCCCTCGGTCTACTCTCTGGAGACCGACGACTGACCTTGTGCCCTTGCGACGACGGGAGCTTGGCGATGCTGTTCATGGTGATCGAACGCTTCAAGGACCGGGACGCCAAGGCGGTCTACCGGCGGTTCCGCGATCGCGGCCGGCTGCTGCCCGACGGGCTTCGCTACGTCGATAGCTGGGTGACCGCCGATCTCGACTGCTGCTTCCAGCTCGTGGACTGCGACGACCCGCGCCTCCTGCAGGCCTGGGCGGCCGCCTGGGAGGACCTGATCGCCTTCGAGTTCCGCCCGGTCGTCCCCTCGAAGGAGGCCTACGCGACCCTGGAGCCCCTGCTCTAGAGACTGCGCGCGCCCGCCGCCACCGCCGGCCGCCCGCCGCCGGTCTTCTGCCACGCAAATCGCCCCGCGCGTCCCGCCGGGCCGTCGCCTGTGACTTAAGCCACAGACCGGACGCGCGCCCGCGGCGCAGGATCGGCCCCGGCTTCGAACAGGCGCCCTCTAGCCCCCTAGGGAGGACCGGATGCGAAACGAACCGGACTTTCAAGACTTCGAACAGGTGTGGCGGCGGCAGCCCTTCGCGCCCTTGATCGAGATCGTCCTGGCGATCGGCCTGTGGGTCAAAAAGGTCTCGACCAGGCGGCCGTGGCGGCGCTCCGGCGCCAAGCTCGACCAGCCGGCCCGCTGATCGCGCGCGCCTCCTGGTCCGCCTCGAGTCGCGGGGCCGGCCATCGGGCCGCCGCAGCATTGCCTCGGCTTCGGCACGCGCCCGCCAAGGGCCTGCCACATTCCGCCGTCACGATCGTGCCGACTTTCACAGGACATGGGTTCGTTCGCTATGAAATGGGTGCTTTCGACGGTCGCCGCCGCCTTGATCGTCTCCGCCTCGGCCTCGGCCGAGGATCTCACCGGCAAGACTCTCCCCGGCAAGACTCTCACCGGCCAGGCGCTCGCCGAGGGTTGCCAGAAAAAGACCCTCGAGCTGATCGCCTGCCTCGCCTACATCGAGGGCTATTCCGACGGCTTCGTCAGCAACGACCGGATCGCGACGTCCCACCTCAAGGAGAACGTCCGCTCCGGCCACCTGGCGGTCGCGGCCAAGGCGAAGCGGGTCGACAAACCGGCCTATTGCGCCGACGACGAGATGCCGGCCGAGCGGCTGCGCGTGGTCTACCTGGACTGGGCGGCGGCCAACCCCGAGGCGCTGGACCAGCCGGCGGCGTCCGCCCTGTTCAGCGCGCTGAGCGAGGCCTATCCCTGCAGCGGCCCGCCGGCCGCGTCGTCGTATCAGACGGTCTCCTTGCGCCCCTAGGGCGTGGCGGCCGGTCCCGGCGCCACCCGGGATCGGCCGCGCCTCGCGGCCCTACCCGGCCTCATGCCCGGACCAGCGGCCGGGTGAGGCAGGTCGGGCCGCCGCCGCCCTTCAGCGAGATCTCCTCGCCCTTGTAGGCGATCACCTCGCAGCCGGCCGCCTCGAGCCGGGCCCGGGTGACCGGGTTGCCCTCGATCGCCAGGCACCTGCGCGGCGCCAGCGCCAGCACGTTGCAGGCCACGGTGCGGGCATATTCCTCGTCCGGCACCTCGACCAGCTCGATCCCCCGCTCCTGGAGCCAGGCGCGGAACGTTACCGGCATGAGCGGCGAATAGACCAGGGCCAGGTCGGCATCCAGCGGGCTGATCAGGGACATGAGATGGAGGCAGGCCGTCGGACCCCGGTCGTGGGGCAGCGGCACGACCCGGACCTCGACCGCCGGCCCGAGGATCTCGCGCAACTGGCGGATGCCCTCGGCGTTGGTGCGATAGCCCTCGGCGACGGCGCAGGTCGCCGCGTCGAACCAGACGAAGTCGCCGCCCTCGAGCAGGCCGTCGCCGGAGATCGCGCCCAGCAATGGAATGCCTTGTGTTTCGTAATAGGCGGCCACCGCCGCCGGCTCCGCCGCGCGGTAGGCGTTGCGCATGCGCCCCAGGATCATCCCGCCGGGCGCCACCAGGCTGGAATCCCGGATGTAGATGGCGGAGATCCCGAGGCCGGCCCCATCGGGAAAGACGTCGAGCTGGGCGCCGCTGTCGGCCAGCGCCTCGACGAAGCGGTCGTACTCACGGCGCGCCGCGGCGAAGTCCGGGCCGCCGAGGAACTCCTCGCCCCGCCAGACGGCGTCGAGGCGCTCCTGGCCGCCGTAAGCGGCCTCGGCCGGCGAGATCACGACGCGGCGCAGGGCGCCGTACTCGTTGAGCGCCGCCGCCGGGTCGGCGAGCTGCTGGGCCAGGGTCATCGGCTCTCCCTCCGGTCTCAATCGGGCGCCAGCGCCGCCAGCTCGCGGGCGAAGGGCGCGCCCTGGGGCGCCGGCGCGTCGAGCTCGCGGGCGTAGCGGTGGCCGGCATAGACCGCGGCGGCGATGGTGGCCGGCGCTAGGCAGTCGCCGATGCGCGCAACGGAAGCGATGCCGGCGGCGGCCAGCGCCTCGGGCGCGGCCATCAGGTCCCGGTAGAGGGCGTCCTCGGGCAGCCGCGCGGTCACCAGCACGACGCTGGCCGCCGGGCGGGTCTCGCGCCGGCCGGTCACCAGGCAGCTCAGCTCGACCTCGCCGGCGCCGATCGCCTCCAGCCGCCGCTGGGTCGCGATCTCCACGCCGAGCGAGACCAGGCGGCGCTGCACGTGGCGCTGTTCCAGGGTGTTGTCGGTCCATTGGGAGACCTGCAGCGCCGGCGTCGCGATGGTCACCTCGCGGCCCTCGGCGCGCAGCTTCTCGGCCAGCACGCCGCCGAGATAGAAATGGTCGTCGTCGTAGATCACCACCGGCCCGGCGATCTCGCCCCCGGCCATGACCGCCTCGGGGGCGACGACGTGCGCCTGCTCGCAGCCGGGGATCGGCCGGTGATGCGCGCGGCCGAAGCCGTCGCCGCGCCAACGGCAGCCGGTCGCCAGCACCACCCGCGGGAAGCCGAACTCGCGCACGTCGTCGGCGCTCAGCCGGCTCGCCGGATAGAGCGCCACGTTGGGCATTTGGTGCAGCTGCTGCAGCCGGTAGTCGCGCACCCGGCCCCAGGCGGCGAGCCCCGGCAGGCGGCACTCGAGCGAGACCCGGCCGCCCAGCTCCGCCTCGGCCTCGGCCAGGATCACGCCGTAGCCGCGGCGGCCGAGCGCCCGGGCGCACTCCAGGCCGGCCGGCCCGGCGCCGACGATCAGCACCTGGTCGTCGGAGCCCTTGGGCGCGA
>JAWWCG010000363.1:0-4510 GCA_033720555.1 Kiloniellales bacterium
GAGCCGCTGCGCTCGTAGATCACGGCGAGCACGATGCCGAGAAAGGCGAGGGCCGGGATCAGCCACCAGACGCCGTGCAGGACCGCGAAGCCGACGCCGCTGATCGCGACCGCGAGGCGGACCGACATGCGCCGGCGCAGCCAGCCGTAGACCAGGCCGCGGAAGAACAGCTCCTCGGCGAAGGGCACGAGCGCGCCGACGAAGGCGAGGGTCACGATCAGCCCGAGCCAGGAGAAGCCGTCCGGCGCGATCAGGTCGAGCTGGGGATTGCGCGGCGTCTCGCCCATCAGCGACTGGACGGCGAGATTGATCAGGCTCGCCAGGATGAAGGCAATGACGGCCACCGCGACCGAGCGAATCAGCCAGCCCTCGCCCAGCGGCCGCAGGCCGATCTCGCTCCAGGCGAGCGCGCGCCGGCGGACGGCGAAGAAGTAGATGGCGCCCAGCAGGCCGGCGGTCTGCACGATCAGGACCACGACCACCAGGAGCTGCATGTCGGGCAGGTCGCCGTCGGCGGCGGCGCCGGGGCCGGCCACCAGCAGGATCGCCACGACGCCGGCCAGGCGGGTCGCGCCGAGCCCGACGATCAGCGCCAGCAGCAGGTCGGTGAGCGTGACGTCGCCGAGCGTCCGGTGCGCCGGCGTCCGTGCGGCCTGGAAGGGGTCCGGCGCCATGGCTCACGCCCTCGTCGGCGGCGCGGCGTCGGCGAGCGCCAGCGCCAGATCGAGCGCCTCGTCGAGGGCGGCGCGGCGCACCGCCGCGCGGTCGCCGGCGAAGACCCGACGCTGGTGGCCGGGCCGGCCGCCGCGCCGGCAGACGCCGAAATAGACCAGGCCCACGGGCTTTTCCGCGCTGCCGCCCGCGGGGCCGGCGATGCCGGTCACCGACACCGCGGCGTCGGCGCGCGAGCGGGCGACCGCGCCCTCGGCCATGGCCTCGGCGACCGCGGCGCTGACCGCGCCGTCGCGCGCGATGAGCTCCGCCGGCACGCCGAGCAGGTCCGACTTCGCCTGATTGGAATAGGTGACGAAGCCGCGCTCCACCACGTCCGAGGAGCCGGCGATCTCGGTCAGGCAGGCGGCGATCAGGCCGCCGGTGCAGCTCTCGGCCGTGGCCAGCATCAGGCCGGCGGCCCGGTAGCGCTCCAGCAGCGCGGCGGCCCGCGCCTTGATCGCGTCGTCGAACATCGGCCTATCCGAGCCACAGCCAGGCGGCGTGCGCCAGGGCGCCGGCCGCCAGCCCCGCCGCCAGGTCGTCGGCCATGATGCCGAGGCCGCCCGAGACCTTGCGGTCGAGCCAGCCGATCGGCCAAGGCTTGGCGACGTCGAACAGGCGGAACAGCACGAAGGCCGCGAGGTACCACCAGATGTCGAGCGGCAGGGGCACCAGGGCCAGCCATTGGCCGGCCACCTCGTCGACCACCACCACGCCGGGGTCGCCGCTCGCCAGCGCCGCCGCGTAACGGCCGCTCGCCCACACGCCGGCCAGGGTGAGGAGGCCGGTCGTCGCGAGCAGCAGCCAGGGTCCGCCCAGCAAGGTGAGCCCGGCGGCGCACGGCAGCGCCGCCAAGGAGCCCCAGGTGCCGGGCGCGCCGCGGATCAGCCCGACGCCGAACCAGGTGGCGACCAGGGCGTCGGCGCGGAACAGCGGAACCGCCGGGCGCTCAGACATGACCGGGCCCGCCTTGGGCGCGGGGCAGGGCCAGGGTCGCGGTCGCCTGGGCGGCGATGCCTTCGCCGCGGCCGGTGAAGCCGAGGCGCTCGGTGGTGGTCGCCTTGACGTTGACCCGCTCGGGCTCGACGCCCAGCAGGTCCGCCACGCGGGCGGTCATGGCGGCGCGGTGCGGGCCGATCTTGGGCCGCTCGCAGATCAGGGTCACGTCGACGTTGACGATGCGCCCGGCGCGCGCCGCCACCAGGGCGCGGGCGTGGGCGGCGAAGCGCGCGGAGTCCGCGCCGCGCCACTGGGGATCGGACGGCGGGAAGTGCTCGCCGATGTCGCCGGCGCCCAGCGCGCCGAGGATCGAGTCCACCAAGGCGTGCAGGCCCACGTCGGCGTCGGAGTGGCCGGCCAGGGCGAAGTCGTGGGGGACCGCGACGCCGCACAGCCGCAGCTCCGCGCCGGCGCAGAAACGGTGCACGTCGAAGCCGAAGCCGGTGCGGATCTCCTCGCCGCCGGCGAGCCAGTGCGCCGCCCGCTCCAGGTCGGCCGGCGTCGTCACCTTGAAGTTGGCGGGGCTGCCCGCCACCAGGCGGACCGCGAGGCCGGCGCGCTCGGCGACCGCCGCGTCGTCGGTCAGATCAGTCTGCGAAGCGGCCTGCCGGTGGGCCTGCCGGTGGGCCTGCCGGTGGGCCGCCAGGATGTCTGCGAAGCGGAAGCCCTGGGGCGTCTGGGCGCGCCACAGCCCGTCGCGCGGCACCGTGGCGGCCACGGTTTCGGGAATCGCGCCGTCGTTCGCCCGCTTGAGCGTGTCGGCCAGCGGCAGGGCGGCGATGGCGCCCGGCGCGTCGTCGAGGGCGGCGAGGACGCGGTCGATCACGTCGTCGCTCACGAAGGGGCGCGCGCCGTCGTGGATCAGCACCCGCGCCGGGGCGAGCGGCGCCAGGCTCTCCAGGCCGAGGCGCACCGAGTCCTGGCGGCTCGCGCCGCCGGCGACCGCCGGCAGGAGGTCGAGCCCGGCGCCGGCGGCCTCGTAGAGGGCGCGGTGGTCCAGGTCGATGACGGCGCCGACCGCGGCGACCGCCGGGTGGCGGGCGAGGCGCGCCAGGCTGTGGCTGAGCAGCGGCCGGCCGGCCAGATCGGCGTATTGCTTGGGGACCTCGCCGCCGAATCGCGTGCCCCGGCCGGCGGCGACGACCAGGGCCACGGTTCCGCCTTCGGCATTTCGCGGGGCGGCCGGCTGCTTAGGGGGGGCTGTCATGGCTGGAGCCTAGAGCCCCCTACCGTCGCGGCCAAGAGGCGATTATAAAGGCGCCATGGCGAACAACCTGGTGCTCAATCTGACCGCGCTCCTCGCCCTGGTGCCCGCGTCTTTGCTGCCCTACCGGCGCGCGGCGGCCCGGCCCGATCTCTTGTTCTGGCTGCTGCTGGCGGTCGCCGTGGCCGGGCCGGCGGCGGCCTGCCTGGCTCAGTTCGGCGGCCATTGGCAGACCGGGCTGGCCGGCGCCCTGTGGGTCTCGACCACCGCCAGCGCGGCGCTGTTCGCGGGCCTCGCCGCCGTGTCGCGGGGGGCCTGGCGGCTGGCGCCGCTGCTGCTGCCCTATCTCTGCGTGCTGGCCGTCCTGGCGGTGATCTGGAGCGGGGCGCCGGGCCGCGGCACCGTCGCCGGAGCGCCCGACGCCTGGCTGGCGGTCCACATCGCGGTCTCGGTCGCCACCTACGCCCTCTCGACCCTGGCGGCGGTGGCGAGCTGCGCCGTGCTGATCCAGGAGCGGGCGCTGAAGCGCAAGGACCCCGGCGCGCTGTCCCGCAGCCTGCCGGCGATCGTCGAGGCCGAGCGCCTGGAGCTGCGCCTGCTGGTGGTGGCCGAGCTGGTGCTGGGCGTCGGCATCGTCACCGGCATGGCCCTGCAATACCTCGAGACCGGCACGCTGCTCGCCTTCGACCACAAGACGGTCCTCAGCCTGCTGGCCTTCGCGGTGATCGGCGTGCTGCTGGTCCTGCAACTCGGCAGCGGCCTGCGCGGCCGCCGCGCCGCGCGCCTGGTGCTGGCGGCCTATCTGCTGCTGACCCTGGCCTATCCCGGGGTCAAGCTGGTGACCGACGTCTTCATGGCCTGATCTGTGGACTGACGGACTGCTTAGCTCTTGTCCGGTCGCGCCGCCCTCAGAGCCGCGCGAGGAAGCCGCCGTCGACGGCGAGCACCTGGCCGGTGACATAGGAGGCGGACGGCGAGACCAGGAAGAGGGCGGCACCGGCGATCTCCTCGGGCGCGCCCCAGCGGCCGAGCGAGGTGCGCTGCTTCAGCCAGGCGGCGACCGCCGGGTCGGCGAC
Organism: Kiloniellales bacterium; assembly: GCA_033720555.1. Taxonomy (GTDB): domain Bacteria; phylum Pseudomonadota; class Alphaproteobacteria; order Kiloniellales; family JAKSDN01; genus CALJXB01. The sequence continues at coordinate 3,994 of JAWWCG010000363.1, forward strand.
GCGCTCGGCGTTGGGCGCGGTCGCGAAGAAGCCGGGCGCGATGGCGTTGACGGTGATGGCGTGCGGGCCGAGCTCGGCGGCCAGCGCCCGGGTCAGCGCCTCGAGCCCGCCCTTGGCGGCGACGTAGCCGGCGTCGCCGGCGGCGGCGATCGGTCCGGCGATCGAGGTGACGTTGAGGATCCGCCCGCCGCCGCGCCCGATCATCTGCCGGGCGGCCTGCCGGCTGAGATTGAAGGGGGCCACCAGGTTCACCTCGATCAGCCGCCGGATCGCCTCCAGGTCGAAGTCGAAGAGCGCGCGCCGGTCGCGCAGGCCGACGTTGTTCACCAGGATGTCGAGCCGGCCGGGGTTGGCGCGGATCTTCTCGAGGGCGCGCTCGACCGCGGCTTCGTCGGCGACGTCGAAGGCCGCCGGCTCGGCCGCACCGCCGGCCTCGGCGATCTCAGCGGCGGCCTGCGCGAGGGCGCCCGGCGCGCGCCCGTTCAGCAGCACCAGGGCGCCGGCGGCGGCCAGCAGC
>JAWWCG010000364.1:0-4484 GCA_033720555.1 Kiloniellales bacterium
GCCCGGCTGCTCGACGCCTACCGCGACGATCTCGGCATCCCGCGCTTCGACCGCGCGGTCGATTTCGGCTGGTTCTATTTCCTGACCAAGCCGTTCTTCTACGCGCTGCACTACTTCGCCGAGCTGCTCGGCAACTTCGGCCTGTCGATCCTGCTGCTGACGGTCTTGATCAAGCTGGCGTTCTTTCCGCTCGCCAACAAGTCCTACAAGGCCATGGCGAAGATGCGCAAGCTGCAGCCCGAGATGCTCGAGCTTCGCGAGCGCTACGGCGACGACAAGCAGAAGCTCAATCAGGAAATGATGGCGCTCTACAAGCGCGAGGGGGCGAACCCGGTCTCCGGCTGCCTGCCGGTGGTGATCCAGATTCCCGTGTTCTTCGCCCTCTACAAGGTGCTGTTCGTGACCATCGAGATGCGCCAGGCGCCGTTCTACGGCTGGATCCACGATCTCTCGGCGCGCGACCCGACCACCATCCTCAACGGCTTCGGGCTGTTCCCGTGGGAGGTGCCCGATCTCGGTTTCTTGAACATCTTGAACCTGGGCGTGTGGCCGCTGCTCATGGGGCTCAGCATGGTGATGCAGCACCGCCTCAATCCCCAGCCGGCGGACCCGGTCCAGGCGAAGATCTTCCTCTTCATGCCGATCATCTTCACCTTCCTGCTGGCCCAGTTCCCGGCCGGGCTGGTGATCTACTGGACCTGGAACAACCTGCTGTCGATCCTGCAGCAGGCGGTGATCATGAAGCGGGCCGGCGTGCCGATCGGCCGGCAGCCGAAGAAGACCTGAGGCGAAGTCCCGCGAGCGCCCGCCCGCGGGCCCGGCCAGAGGGGCGAGATGGACGCTGCCGACGAATCCGCCAGCGAAACCGCGCGCGACCCCGCGAGCGATAGCGAAAGCGACGGCCCGGCGAGCCAGGCGGGCGAGCCGGGCCGCTTGCTGTTCGCTCAAGCCTGCACCTTCGTGCTGTCGGCGGCCGCCCCGGACCAGGTCCCCGAGGCCGATCTGCCAGAGGTCGCCTTCGCCGGCCGCTCCAACGTCGGCAAGTCCAGCCTGGTCAACGCGCTCACCGGCCGCCGGACGCTGGCGCGCACCTCGAACACGCCGGGACGGACCCGCCTGCTCAACTTCTTCCGCCTCGCCGACCGCCTGCTGCTGGTCGACCTGCCGGGCTACGGCTACGCGCGCGCCTCGAAAAGCGACATCCAGCAGTGGACCGGCCTGACCCGCGCCTATCTGCGCGGCCGCCCCAACCTGCGCCGGGTCTGCCTGCTGATCGATGCGCGCCACGGCCTGAAGGCCGGCGACGAATCGGTCATGGCGCTGCTCGACGAGGCGGCGGTGTCTTATCAGGTGGTGTTGACCAAGGCCGACAAGGTGCGCCACGAGGCGCTCGCCAAGACCCGTGCGGCCACGGCCGAGCGCCTGGCCAAGCGGCCGGCGGCCCATCCGGAGATCCTGGTGACCAGCGCCCGCAGCGGCCTCGGCATCGACGAGCTGCGCGGCGTGCTCGCCGATCTGGCCGTTCCGCCCGGCGCACAGTAAGCTGAAGCCATGATCCAGAGAAACTACGCTGATACCAAGCACTGGCTGCGCACGGCGAAGACGATCACCGAGGCCTTGCCGTTCATGCGCCGCTACGCCGGCAAGACCTTCGTGATCAAGTACGGCGGCCACGCCATGGGCGACGCCGAGCTGGCGGAGATCTTCGCCCGCGACATCGTGCTGATGAAACAGGTCGGCATCCACCCCGTGGTGGTCCACGGCGGCGGCCCGCAGATCGGCGCCATGCTGGAGCGCCTGGCGGTCAAAAGCGAGTTCGTCGACGGGCTGCGCATCACCGACGCGGAGACCGTGGCGGTCGTCGAAATGGTGCTCTCGGGCACCATCAACAAGCAGATCGTCTCCGCCATCAACAAGGCCGGGGGGACCGCGATCGGCCTGTCGGGCAAGGACGGCGACCTGATCAAGGCGAGCAAGCTGCGCCGTACCCGGCGCGACAAGGATTCGAACATCGAGAAGATTCTCGACCTCGGCTTCGTCGGCGAGCCGTGCGAGGTCAACCCGCAGATCCTGACCTCGCTCGAGCAGTCCGGCATGATCCCGGTGATCGCCCCGATCGGCATCGGCGCCGGCGGCGAGACCTACAACATCAACGCGGACACCGCGGCCGGCGCGGTCGCCGCCGCGATCGGCGCGACGCGCCTGCTGCTGCTGACCGACGTGACCGGCGTGATGGACCGCGACGGCAACCTGCTGACCGACCTGGTGAGCGCGCGGGTCGAGGAGCTGATGGCCGACGGCACCATCACCGGCGGCATGATTCCCAAGCTGGAGACCTGCCTGAACGCGCTCAAGGCCGGCGTCGAGGCGGCGGTCATCCTGGACGGCCGCCTGCCGCACGTGCTGCTGCTGGAGATCTTCACCGAACGCGGCGTCGGGACCCTGATCAGCGCCGATTGACGGCGCACGCCACCCGTCAGCCGGCGGCGGGCTCAGCGAAGCGCACGGCGCCCTCGCCGGCGGGCGCGGCGGCGCGCAGCGCCCGATCGGCGCGCCCGATCAACGCCTCCACGGCCTCCGGCGTCGCGGGATCGTAGAAGGCCACGCCGATCGACAGCCCGACGGCCGTCGCCTCGCACCCCTTGCGGCGGCGCAGGGAGCCGGCGGCCGCCAGCAGCGCGGCGGCCTTGCGGCGCGCGTTCTCGGCATCGATCCCCGCCAGGAACAGCGTGAATTCCGCGCCACCGAAGCGCGCGGCCAAATCGACCGCCCGGGTCTGCTGCTTCAGCAGGACGGCGAAGTCGGCCAGCACCTGATCTTGGTCGGCCCCGGCGGCGTCGAGGCCGATCGCGAAGAGGGCCGAGGCCTGATCCCGGTCGCCGGCGCGCGCGAAGCGGCTCGCCAGCGAGCCCACGAAGCCGGGGCGGTTGAGAAGCCCGGTCACGGCGTCGATCGAGGACTGCCGTTCCATCTGCCGTTCGCGCGAGAGCTGCTCGTTGGCGACGCCGATCTGCGCCGCGATCTCCGCCAGCAGGATCGCGTTCTCCGCGTCGTTGCCGCGGCGATGATCGTCGCGCCACAGGCAGAGCGCGCCATTGGCCTGGGCCTCCACGCGGGTCGCCTTGATCAGCAGGCGGCCCCGGTCGACGCAGGCCGCGACCTCGTCCTCGCCCGCCAGCACCCGAGCGAGCAGGGCGGCGATCCGCTGGGCCTCCGGCAGGCGCCCGGACTGCGCCATGCGCGCGAATCGCTCGCCGCCCTGACGCCGGAAAATGGCGACGCCGCGCACCGACAGGGCCGGCCGCATGGCACCGGCCGCCGCCTTCAGCATGGCGGCCGGATCGAGCTCGTCGCGCACGATGCGCAGGATATAGCCGAGCAGCGCCTCGCGGTGGTGCGAGCGGGCCAGCTCGGCCGCGCGATCGCGGTCGCGGGTGACGTCGCGGCACACGCCGCGGGCGCCGCACCAGGCCCCGTCGGCCCCGGTCAACGGCACGGCGGCCACCGAGAAGCAGGCCGCCTCCTCGTCGGCGCCCCGCAGCCGGATCTCGATCCCCTCGATCGGCGCGCGCGTGGCGAACGGCGAGCCGGCGCCCGCTTCGCCCTGAAACAGGAAGTCCTCCGCCGACTGGCCGACCAATTGCCCGGCGGCATAGCCCGCGACGCCGCGCGGCGAGACGAAGGTGAAGCGGCCCTCGGCGTCGGTCTCCCAGGCGAAATCGCTGCACGCCTCGACCAGGTCCTTGTAGCGTTCGCGCGATTCGATCAGCGCGGCGCGCAGGCTGCGCTCCACGGTGATGTCGCGGGCGATCACCAGCGCCGATTCGCCGGTGCGCCACGGCAGGGCGGTCAAGTCATAGGCCTGGGCGGCGCGGCCGCCGGGCGTGCCGGGCGTGCCGGGCGTGCCGGGCGTGTCGGCCGCGTCCGGCGCGCCGGCGGTCAGGACGAAGGGATTGATTTGCGCCGCCTTGCCGGCGAGCGCGGCCGTCAGGGCGGCGTCGAGGCCGCGCGCCGAGCCGCTGGCCAGCTCTCGCGCCAGGGCCTGCGCCGACGCCGTGGCGCCCAAGACGCGCCCGCCCCGGCCCGCCAGCAGGACGGCGCCGGGATAATGCTCGAACGGGCCGGCGGCGGCGAACAGCCCGCTGTCGCCGGCGACCGGCCCGTCGGGCGCGCCTTCCGTTTCGGGGCCGACCGTCGCCGGCGGTTCGGGCGACGGTTCCCCGAGCTTGGCGGTGCGTTGCGGCGCCATCGCCTTCCTCGCAAATCGGCAGGGGCCTGGGAATGCGCGCCCAGAGTGCCGCAGCCGCCGTTAACAGAGCCTGAAAGGTGACGCGAATCCCGGGCGGCCGGCCGAGCCCGGCAAAACCTTGCCAGCGGCCGGCGAAGCGGTCACTTTGCCGCCATGAACGACCGGATCCCAACGGCAGGCGCGATCGAGCGGGCGGAGTTCGATCCCCACGGGGTCGAGGCTTGGATCTTCGACC
>JAWWCG010000365.1:0-4468 GCA_033720555.1 Kiloniellales bacterium
CGGCCCGGCGGGGCGAAGGCCGCGCCGGCGGGTTGGCTGCGTGCCGGCGTGAGACGCCGCCGCGCCCGCCCGCCAAAACCACAACCTGAAGGTCGATCGCCCCTAGCCCGCCGCCGCGGGCTTGGCGCGCTGCCAGTCGGCCAGCGTCGCGTGAGCCGTGCGCTCGGCCGCCCGCGCGTAGTCGTCGGCGCTCTCGGTGGGCGCCGCCAGCTCGATGACGTAGCCGTTGGGGTCGCGGAAGTAGATCGACCGGATGAAGCCGTGGTCCGAGACGCCGCGGGTCTCGACGCCGGCCGCCCTGCCCTTCTCGAGCATCGCCGCGAGCGTCTCCGGATCGACCTCGAGCGCGATGTGCAGGTCGAAGTCGTGCTGGTCCTTGAACGCGAAGGGACTGCCCGGCACCTCGAAGAAGGCGAGATAGGAGCCGTCGCCGAGGCGGTAGAAGGAGTGCAGCGCCCGGGTCTCGCGGCCGGTCTTGGTCCGGCCGATCTCGAAGGCGTCGGCCAGCGGCAGCCCGAGGAAGTCCTCGTAGAAGGCGCGGGTCTCCTCGGAATCGCGGCAGCGGTAGGCGTTGTGGTGCAAGCCCTTGATCATGGTTCGCCTCCCCTTGGCGAAGGCCGGGAACGAGCGCGGCCATCATAGCAGCACCGGGGCCGGCGCGCGCGCCGGAACGGCCGCCGTTAACCTTAACACATTTCAATAAATTTGGCCGCTAACGGCTTCTATTGTATAGTATTCGGATTGTCGAATTGAGTATGGCGTTTCCCGTTTATTTGAATGAATGGAATTGTCATGAAGGGATTTCTGAAGTTCTTCGCTTTGGTGCTGTTGCTGGTGCCCGCCTGGATCGGCTTCCTCACCCTGACCGGCGACGACGAGATGAAGCAACGCGCGAGCAACGGCCCGCTGGCCGTCGTGCAACGCGCTCTCCAGACCAGCGGCGAAGATCTTTGGGTCGCCGACGCCACCGCCATGACGCCGCTCGCCGACGCGGCCGCCTGGCGCCTCGACGGCCTGGCCGTGGCACCCGACGGGCCCGACGGAGCGGCCGGAACGGCTGGGACGGACGGCGCCGCGCCGCGCCCCGTCGCGGCGGTGCTGCGCGCGACCTGCGCGCGCTATGCCCAGGCCGCCTGCTGGACCGTCGAGCGCCTCGACCTCCCGGCGCCCCAAGAGGCGGCCGCGGCGGCGGAGGGCTATCCGGCCGACGAGGTCGAGCCGCAGCGCCTCGCGATCGTGCAGGACCAGCTCCGCGCCCTGGGCTTCGAGCCGGGCAGCGCCGACGGCGTCATGGGGCTCAGGACCGAGCAGGCGATCGCCGCCTACCTGGAAGAGGCGAGAAGCCGCGACGCGGACATCGAGACGGCGCGCGCCCTGGCCGAGCTGGAGGCCATGGGCCGTCTCGCCCGCGCCGCCGAGCTTCACGCTCAGGGCGACTACCATGGCGCCGTGGCGGCCTACACCAAGGTGATCGCGCTCGACCCGGCCAACGTGCGCGGTCGCTTCAATCGCGGCGTGATCTATCAGGACATGGGCCTGCCCGGCCTGGCGATCGCCGACTTCGACGCGGCGCTGGCGCTGCGCGACGACCACGTCATGGCCTACCGCAGCCGCGGCAACGCCTATTTCGCCACCGGCGACCGCTGGCGCGGCTTCGCCGACCACGCCGACGGCCTGGGCGTGCGCTACGGCGGCGCGACCTACCTCGCCGTCAGGGCGCGCCTCGGCGAGGTCCGGGACCAGCTCGCCCCCGGCTTCGCAGCCCTGGCCGACCTGGCCGCGGGCGCCTGGGACGAGGCCCGCCAGAGCCTCGCCCGGACCTTCGGCAGCGCGGGCGAAAAGGAGCCGACCTGAGCCGCGCGCCGCGCCGGCGCGGCGGGCTGGAGGGACCGGCCTAGGCGGGGACGGGGTCGAAGCGCGCGTCGACCTCGCGCGCCAGGTCCGAGATCGGCCGCAGGCCGGCCACCGCCGGCTGCGCCGGGCAAGCCGCGAACTCGATCGCGCCGATCCGGGTGGTCACGTCGTACTCGCCCAGGGTCGCGTCGAGCAGCAGGAAGATCGGGCCCAGCATCGCCCGGGCGCCGTCCTCGTCGCGCCCCTCCACGCACAGCGTCAAGGCGACCCGGTCGGCCTGGTCGCTGGCGCGGTACCACAGCGCGTCCGCGCCCAGCTCCACGGGCCCGTAGCGCACCGTCCGCCCGAGGCTGTCCGGCTTGCGCGGGCGAAACGCGACGATCCGCCAGCCCGGCACCGCCGGCGCCGCCTTAACCAGGGCCACGACCTCGGGAAACACCTCGCGAATGCCGTCGGCGCTGACGATGAACTCGTAGACGCCGTCGTCCGCCCGGCCCAGCTCGAAGGCCAGGCGCGGGTCGACGGCGTTCAGGCGCTCGCCGATCTCGCCGACCACGCCGGGCGTATCCTCGGCATAGGTCTCGAGGAACGCCGTGTTCTCCCGAAACCACGCCCAGAAGGCGTCGCGCGCGTCGTCGGCGGCGGCCGCCCGCCTTTCCCGGTGCGCCGAGAGCATCTTGGAAAGCAGCGACATGGCTCCGGTGTCCTCCACTCGTGCGTTGGCTCGAGGGAGATTTTACCCGCATAGCCTGAACAGGATGCTAACCGCACGCCTTGGCCGCGACCGCGGCGAACAGAGCCCCCTCAGGCGTCGAGCCCGCGCTGCGCCGCGGCGCACAGCCAGGCGAAGGCCCGGCCGGATTCCGGGCTTTCGCGGCGGGCGCGGAGGAAGCCGTGCACGACGCCCCTGGCCAGCTCGAGGTCGACCGCCACGCCGGCCGCCCGCAGGGCCGCCGCGTAGCGCTCGGCGTCGGCCCGCAAGGGGTCGGCCTCGGCCGCCAGGATCGCGGCCGGCGGCAGCCCGGAGAACGCCCCGGCCAGGAGCGGCGCCGCCCGGGGGTCGTCCGGCAGCGCCTCGGCGCCGGCGTAGCAGCGGATGGCGAAGCGGATCTCCTCGGCCTCCAGCAAGGGCGCGCCCGCCGCGCCCGGATCGCCCGAGGCGTCCCCGGAATCCCCCGCGGGATCGTGGCGGTCGAGCAGCGGGTAGACCAGGAGCTGCGCCTTGAGGCGCGGGGCGCCGCGATCGCGCGCGGCCAGCGCCAGCCCGGCGGCCAGGTTGCCGCCGGCGCTGTCGCCGCCGACGCCGAGGCGCGCCGGATCGATGGCCAGCGCCGCGGCGTTCGCGGCGACCCAGTCGAGGGCCGCCAGCGCGTCGTCGCAGGCGGCGGGAAAGCGGTGCTCCGGCGCCAGGCGGTAGTCGACGGCGACCACGGCGATCCCGGCGCGCTCGGCAAGCTCGGCGACGATGGAATCGTGGCTGTCGAGCCCGCCCAGGTACCAGCTCCCGCCGTGCAGGTAGACGAGGCCGGCCTGCGCCGCCCGCGATCCGGCCTCGGGCCGCCGGTAGAGCCGGGCCGGGATCGCGCCCGCCGGGCCCGGGATCTCGAGGTCGCGGACCTCGAGGCCGAGCGGCCGGCCGAGATCGTAGGCCCGGCACAGCTCGGCGTAGCGCCGCCGCTGCTCGGCGACCGGCTCGTCCTGGTAGCCCGGCGCGAGGAACTCGAGGCTGCGGGCGACGAACGCCCGGATCTCCGGCTCCAAGGTCATGGCCGAACGAAGCCTCGGCAGCCTCAGCGCCAACGGGCGTTGCCGGGGCTCATCGACTCGCGCGGCAGCTTGACGGAAAAGCGCGCCCGCAGCTCGGAGTCGAGCGCGTCGGGGATGTGGCGGGGATAGTGGCTCGAGAGGATCGCGCGGGTCTTCTCGCGGGCACGGTCGAGAATGTCGACCCGGCCGGACTCGGTCCACTCCTTGGGGCTCATGCGGTCGCCGATCTCCGGATAGACGTACTCGGCCTGCATCAGCGAGAGCGTCTGATCGTGGCCGAGGAAGTGGCCCGGCCCCTCGGTGCAGACGTTGCGGATCGCCTCCACCGACAGGCTGTCCTCGCTCACCTCGATGCCGCGCACCGTGCGCAGGCAGCCGCCCAGGATGTCGTTGTCGATGACGTAGCTCTCCAGGCAGCAGCCCAGCAGGCTCGCGTGCATGCCGGCGGACTCGTAGATCAGGTTGGCGCCCGCCGTGCCGGCCAGCACGTTGGTGTAGCCCTTCTCGTAGCCGGCCTGAACGTCCGGCAGCTTGGCGTCGCTCATGCCCGCCGGCACGCCGCCGGTGAGATCGTAGTAGTGCGCCATCTGGGCGCAGGCCGCCGTCAGTAGCGCCTGCTCGCCGCTGCCGCCGCTCATGGCGCCGGTCCTGAGATCGGAGACGAAGGGCCAGGGCCCGAAGATCGCCGGATGGCCCGGCACGATCAGGTTGACGTAGACCAGGGCGCCGAGGACCTCGGCCACTTCCTGGACCACGGCGCCGGCGAGCGCGGCGGGGCTGGTCGCCCCCGCCTGGCCGGCCGCCAGCAGCAGGATCGGCATGCCGCCGCGCACCCCCGCCTCGAGGC
>JAWWCG010000366.1:0-4464 GCA_033720555.1 Kiloniellales bacterium
ATCAACGCGGTAGGGGCCGAAAATCTGGACATCAAAGTGGTCGTCCATGGCAACGGAGTGAACTTGCTCAAAAGCGCCGTCGACGACCAGCAGCTTCAGAGCCAGGTCGTGAACCTCAAGATACAGAACGTGAGCTTCCAGGTTTGCAACAACACTCTCGTGGGACGAAAGATCGACTACGAGAATGACCTGTTCGAGGTGTTCGACGACATGATCGTGCCGAGCGGCGTGGCGGAGCTGAGCCATCTCCAGCAACAAGGCTACACCTACATCAAACCTTAGGCGCGCGCTCGTACCGAGCGGCTGGGAGAGGCGGACCGGCGAGACGCAAGGTGGCAGACAACAGGCTTGCCGCCGCCCGCCGCTTACCGGCCTCCCGGTCCAGGCGGCCCGCTCAAGGTCGACATTCCGAAGCCGGGCGGGCTTTTCGGACCGGCTCTCGCAACGGCAGAAAGCCGCGAGATCCAGCCGCCGCTCGCGTCTGATCGGTGCGGGCCGCCGCGGGTGGGCCGTCATGGGCGCGCGTTCGCGCGCCTTCGATCACTCCGCGGGATGCAAAGGGAGCTTGGTCGTGTACTTGATCTGCTCGATGGCGAAGGTCGAGCTAACGTCTTTGAGTTTGGCCGCGGCGATCATTTTTTTGTAGAACACGTCGTAGGCGTCTATGTCCGGCACGACCACTCGAAGCAGATAGTCAACCTGCCCGCTCATTCGATAAAATTCCATCACCTCGGGAAAACTCATCACAGCGCGATGGAATTGATCCAGCCATTCCTGGCTATGTTCGGATGCGGTGATGGCAACAAAGGCGGTCATGTTCGCGCCGACTTTGCGGGAATCGAGGAGGGCCACCCGTTCCAGAATGACCCCGTCATCCTCCAAGCGCTTGATCCGCTCGGCACATGCGCCTTCGTCTAAGCCGGCCTCTTCAGCGACCTGCTTGGGAGAAAGAGCCGCATTGGTTTGCAGAATATCCAGGATTTTGGCATCTGTTCGATCCATTTTACACGCGGTCCACACGCTGCAAGGGTTCGAAGAGAGGAGGTAAGTTTAGAGGTGCCACTGCAATTGTGAAAGAGACAAGATGGCGGCGGACCGGCAAGCTGGCGGTTGCACAGTCGGAAAAGGGAACGCGAAGAGCGTGCTCGAAATCGTCCACGTGACTCCAGAATTCGCGATAGGTCCTCAGATCTCGACGGCGGATTTCGAACTGCTTCGTGCGTCCGGCATTGCATCGGTTTTGAATGCACGGCCCGACGACGAAACCGGGACATATCTGGTCTCGCGGGATGCGGAACGACTTGCGCGCGCAAGCGGTCTCGCTTATGCCCACTGCCCATCCGAAGGCCACGCGGTTTTCGAACCCGAGATCGTCGACCGGTTTGAGCGGGCGCTGGCCGAACTTCCAAAGCCCGTCTTCGCTCATTGCAAGACCGGCACACGGGCCGCTATTTTGTGGGCGCTGGTCGAATCGCGTCGGCGCGACGTCGAAGACGTCATCGCCACACTGCGCGCGGCCGGCCAGGAGCTCGATTTCCTGGAGGACGAGCTCCGTGACTCCGCCAAGGCGGTTCGCCGTTCGCCGTTCCAACTCAAAGACGATGCGCTGCTCAGCCTGGGCCGGTCCCGTCTACTCGGCACCAATCGAAAGGGCCCCGGCAAGGGTTAGGCCGCGACACGACGAAGGCGGGGCGCCCCGGAGTTTCCCAGCGCCGCAGTCCTGCGGCGCGGCGAACCGGAACGACCGGCCACACGTGGCGCGCTTTCCGCATGGGGTTGCGGATCGCTCCGCCGGGCCGCCGGAACGGCGTCGACCAGCCAAGGGGCGATATTCCCTTTCCGCTCGGCCCATATCGACGAGCGGCGTCTCAGCAGCTAGTCTCTCGAGATCGACTCATCAGAGGGGGGAAATTCGATGACTCGTATCGCGCCGATGGTTGGGGCACTGCTGCTCATCCTGCTCAACGCGGCCGTCATGGCCGATGAAACGCGCGGGACTGCGGAGGAGGCGCAGGCGTTGGTCGCCAAGGCGATCGCCGCCTACGACGCGAAAGGCGCAGCGGCTTTCGCGGACATGATGCCGCCCAACGAGGAGTTCCGCGATCGCGATCTTTACATCTTCGTCATTGGCCCGGACAACCGCACCGTGGCGCACGGTCGCGACCCCGGCCGTGTCGGCAACGACATCTCAAACCTGGCGGATTCCACGGGCAAGCCCTTCGGCAAGGAAATCATCGAGACAGCCGATGAACAAGGCGTATGGGTCGACTACGTGTTTCGCGACCCGCTGACCGAACAGGACCAGCAGAAATCAAGTTGGATCGTTCGCCACGACGGCTACATATTCGGCTGCGGAATCTACAAACCGTAGGCTGATCGCGTCGCCGGGGCGATCGGCTCGCGACGGGCCGAGCCGACCCAATCGATCCGCGCCAACGGCTCATCCGCAAGGGTGCCGGGGGTCTCGAGCGCACCCATCTCCGCCGATTTCCCTGATCGTCAGGGAAAACACAGGCGAATTTTGCGCTTGGCCACGACTTGGACCGTCGTCCACCTTGCAAGTCATCTCAGTTTCTGGGGTTTTGCGTCGAATCCCCGAGCGAGCGTAACAGGCTAGCAGCAGGGACTATGCATCCTGCAGCCGGGGAACGCGCCAGGTGAGGCAGCCCCCCCGATGTCTCGCGGATGTCGTCAGCGAGGGCCGATACTCGTTCGAGGTCTTGGCAGCTTCCGATCAGGCCCGCAAGATCGCGAATGTCGTCGCATCTTGGATCTTGGCGGCCCAAGAAGCATGAGCCTTGAGATAGGATCAACGGTTCAAACCAGGCCCCAATTCACGGAGGATCGCACGTGGAGAACTTTACGCCCCTTTCCGCTTTGATCGGCGGTTGTTTGATCGGCGCGGCCGCGGGCCTGCTTCTCTGGTTGGACGGCAGAATAGCTGGCGTGAGCGGCATCTTCGGGGGCTTGCTCGAGGCAAAATCGGGCGATCGCGCTTGGCGAGTTGCCTTCCTCGCCGGTCTGGTCCTCGGCCCGGTCCTGTACCGCGCGGTTGTCGCCCAGCCCCTACCGTTTGACGTCACGCCGTCGATTCCGATCCTGGTCATTGCCGGACTGCTTGTCGGCTTTGGCACGCAACTTGGCAACGGCTGCACGAGCGGCCATGGGGTCTGCGGATTGGCCCGATTCTCGAAACGCTCGCTGGCGGCCACGGCCAGTTTCCTCGCAACTGCCGTGGTCACGGTTAGCGTCGTCCGCCATCTCTTCGGGGCCTGAGACATGAGCCAAGTCCTAGTCGCGATGGTGGCGGGCACTCTGTTCGGCTTGGGGCTTTCCATCTCGCAGATGATCAACCCCGCCAAAGTCCTTTCGTTTCTGGACATTCTCGGTCCATGGGACCCAAGCCTGGCCTTGGTCCTGTTCGGAGCGGTAACTGTGGCCGCCGTGATCTACCGCTATGCCCTCAGGCTGCCGCGACCGTACTTCGCGGCCACCTTCCAGTTGCCGAAACGAAAGGATATCGAGCCAAGTTTGCTGGCCGGCGGCGTGATTTTCGGAGTCGGATGGGGGCTCGTCGGCTGGTGTCCGGGACCCGCCATCTCGTCCCTCGCCCTGGCCCGCTGGGAAACCTGGGTGTTCTTGGGCGCTATGGTCGTGGGCATGTGGATCTGTCGACTGTGGCCTGTCGCGATGACGGGCTCGCTTCGGGTTGGGCCAAAACGAAGGTGACTGAAGGCGGCGATCCGGGCTCACTGCGTGCGTGGGATTTGGAGATTGATTTCAATCAACGACAAGCGTCCCCGCGTGAGCGCATGACTGTCATTGCTGGAGTGGGCTGCTCGGCTCGAAGTTAGGCCCATGATCGAAAAGTCGCACAGGGCGGGGTCTGCCGAGAATTCCCAATGTCAACCTAGCGAGCAAACGGAGGGGCAGATGGAAACCAGGATCCGCCATCTCATCGAGCGCTTTCCCGAACGCACCGACATGATCAAAGCTCTCAGTGATACCAACGCCAAGTTCAAGGATCTGCTCGGCGATCATCATGACGTGAGCGAGGAGTTAGCTAAGATGAAACGAGCGGACAAGGAGAGCGAGGCTGGAAAGCAAGCCGAGCTCGAGCGACGTAAAGTCGCTTTGGAGGAGGAGCTGATCCTCCTGATGCAAGCGAATCAGCGTATCTAACTCAAGACATCCCGCCCGAGGCCGAGCGACGAAACGCTCGCCAATCGTCTCCAGCGCCGTTGGCAAGGACGGAAATCATAGCTCAATCCAAAGACGCCGACGAATTGATCCGCCGCATACGGGGCCAAACGTCCCAGGACGGACATTCCTAGCCGTTCTCGTCTTCGTATTCCTCGTCGGCGGTCAGGATTTCGTAGATCTCGGCCACCACCCCGGATAGCGGCCGTCGCTCTTCGCTCATGGCGCCGCTTAACCCGGACGCCCACGCTACCGCCGTCTCGA
>JAWWCG010000367.1:0-4463 GCA_033720555.1 Kiloniellales bacterium
CCTCGGGCGCCGCCTGGCCCGCGTCGAACAGGCGCCCGAGGCGCAGACAGGTCTGCAGGCCGAGGGTGATCTCGGTCTGCATATCGGCGAGCTTCTTCTGGATCAGCTGGGTGGCGGCGAGCGGCCGGCCGAACTGCTTGCGCTCCAGGGTGTAGCGGCGCGCCGCGTGCCAGCAGAACTCGGCGGCGCCCAGCGCCCCCCAGGCGATGCCGTAGCGCGCCCGGTTGAGGCAGCCGAAGGGGCCCTTGAGGCCGGCGACGTTGGGCAGCAGGTTCTCCTCCGGCACCTCGACGCCGTCCATCACGATCTCGCCGGTGGTCGAGGCCCGGAGCGAGAACTTGCCCTCGATCTTGGGCGCGGAGAGGCCCGCCATGCCGTTTTCCAGGATGAAGCCGCGGATCTTGTCGTCGGGCGCGGTCTTCGCCCAGACGACGAAGATGTCGGCGATCGGCGCGTTGGTGATCCACATCTTGGTGCCGGTCAGCCGGTAGCCGCCGTCGATCTTCTCCGCCCGGGTCTTCATGCCGCCGGGGTCGGAGCCGGCGTCCGGCTCGGTCAGCCCGAAGCAGCCGATCAGCTCGCCGCTGGCCAGGCGCGGCAGATAGGCCCGGCGCTGCGCCTCGGTGCCGTAGGCGTGGATCGGGTGCATGACCAGGGAGGACTGCACCGACATGGCCGAGCGGTAGCCGGAATCGACCCGCTCGACCTCGCGCGCCACCAGGCCGTAGGCGACGTAGGTGACGCCGGCGCAGCCGTAGTCCTCGGGCAGGGTCGAGCCGAGAAAGCCGAGCGCCCCCATCTCGCGCAGGATCTCCGGGTCGAAGCGCTCGTGGCGGTTGGCCTCCAGCACCCGCGGCATGAGCCGCTCCTGGCAGTAGTCGTGGGCGGCGTCGCGCACCAGGCGCTCGTCCTCGCTGAGCTGCTGGTCCAAGAGCAGCGGATCGTCCCACTGGAACGCCGCCTTGCCGGCCTCGGGCGCGGCGGCGACAGGCTCTGGGTGTGCCATGCTTCCTCTCCTCGCGGCGCGGGCCGCCGGGCCCGCCCGGCCCGCGCCGTCGCGCGCGGCCGGCTCGTTCATGCTACGCCAAGTGAACGGGCTGATCGAGGTTTAGGGCTCGCGCCGGCGGCGCGCGCCGGCCGTTCAGCGCCCCTTGCGCCGGCCGCCCTTGCGCCCCAGGCCGATTTGCTTGGCGAACTCCGAGCGTTGCTGGGCGTAGTTGGGCGCCACCATGGGATAGTCGGGCGGCAGGCCCCACTTGGCGCGATACTCCTCGGGCGACATGCCGTAGGTGGTGCGCAGGTGGCGCTTCAGCATCTTCAGCTTCTTGCCGTCCTCCAGGCAAACCAGGTGGTCCGGCTGCACCGAGCGACGCACCGAGACGGCGGGGCGCTGGGGTTCGGCGCTCGGCGCGTCGCCGCCGTTGATCGCCGCCAGCGAGCCGTGCACGGTGTGGATGATCGAACTCAGCTCCGCCGCCGGCAGAGGGTTGTTTCGCACGTAAGCCGCCACCACTTCAGCGGTCATTCGCAATAGATCGGCGGATGTCGACTGTTCCGGCCCTGCGTCGGTCATTTCCTTTTCCAGTTTATTGGCCACCAGCATTTGGGAAAATTGCACAGGCACTAGATAGAGTCAATTGTCCAGGCGAATTACCAAACAATGCTTTGGTCCCGAACAAATTGACCAGTTTTATTATTGCATTTTGTCGTCGCGCGAATGTGATGACTTTGCCGCCGGGCGAAATTCTCGGCGCCGGCCGCGCGGCGCGCCGGGCGGCGCGGCGCGATCTTGCGTGCCACGCCACGGCTTGTGGCGGCCTTTTGCGGACTTGCGACATATGGTAGTGTCCGCGCCCGATGCACTGTGAGGGTGCGCCCTCGGGGTGCGCCGTCGGGGGAGGGGTCGAGGATCAGGGATGTCGAGGAAGCCGATCGCGGTCGCGTCCGATCACGCCGGATACGATCTCAAGACCATGCTGTCGCGGGAGTTGGCCGAGATGGGCTACGAGGTGCTCGATCTCGGCACCGACGGCCCGCAGTCGGTCGACTATCCGGACTTCGCCGACGCGCTCGCCCGGGCGGTGCGGGCCGGCGAGGCCGAGCGCGGGGTGTTGATCTGCGGCACCGGCATCGGCATCGCCATGGCGGCGAACCGCCACCCCGGGATCCGCGCCGCCGTGTGCTGGGACGAGACCTCGGCGCGGCTGACCCGCGAGCACAATGACGCCAATGTGATGGCGCTGGGCGCCCGGCTGTTGGGCCCCGAGGTGGCCAAGGACTGTTTGCGCACCTTCTTGAGCACGGAGTTCGCCGGCGGGCGCCACGCCGGACGGGTCGCCAAGCTGGGATAGACACCTTTTAAGGAGCCAACGGACGCGATCGCCCGCGGGGGGGATCGCCTAGAGGGAGAGAGACGCGATGTCGGCAGACACGGCTGTGGGTTCTTTCATGGAGGAGACGTTTTTCACCGCGTCGCTGGCGGACAGCGACCCGGACCTCTATCGCGCCATTCGCGGCGAGCTGAAGCGCCAGCAGGATCAGATCGAGCTGATCGCCTCGGAGAACGTGGTCTCGCGTGCGGTCCTGGAGGCCCAGGGCTCGGTGCTGACCAACAAGTACGCCGAAGGCTATCCCGGACGGCGCTACTACGGCGGCTGCGAATACGTCGACGTGGCCGAGCAACTGGCCATCGACCGGGCGCGCGAGCTGTTCTCTTGCGAGTTCGCCAACGTGCAGCCGCATTCCGGCGCCCAGGCCAACCAGTGCGTGCTGCTCGCCCTCTGCCAGCCGGGCGACACCATCATGGGCATGTCCCTGGCGGCCGGCGGCCACCTGACCCACGGCGCGCCGCCCAACCTCTCCGGCAAGTGGTTCGAGGCGGTCCAGTACGGCGTGCGCCGGGAAGACGGCCAGATCGATTTCGACGACGTGGCGCGCCTGGCCCGCGAGCACAAGCCGAAGCTGATCATCGCCGGCGGCTCGGCCTATCCCCGCTTCATCGATTTCGCCCGCTTCCGCGAGATCGCCGACGAGGTGGGGGCCTATTTCATGGTCGACATGGCGCACTTCGCCGGCCTGGTCGCGGCCGGGGTGCACCCGAGCCCCTTGCCCCACGCGCACGTGGTCACCACGACGACCCACAAGACCCTGCGCGGCGCGCGCGGCGGCATGGTCCTGTCGAACGATCCCGAGCTCGGCAAGAAGATCAACTCGGCGGCCTTCCCGGGCCTGCAGGGCGGGCCGCTCGAGCACGCGATCGCCGGCAAGGCGGCGGCCTTCGGCGAGGCGCTCAAGCCGAGCTTCAAGCTCTACGCCCAGCAGGTGGTGGACAACGCCAAGGCCCTGGCCGCGGTGCTGCTCCAGAACGGCTTCGACATCGTCTCCGGCGGCACCGACACCCACCTCATGCTGGTCGATCTCAGGCCCAAGAAGTTGACCGGCAAGGACGCCGAAGCGAGCCTCGACCGCGCCGGCATCACCTGCAACAAGAACGGCGTGCCGTTCGATCCGGAAAAGCCGACGGTGACCTCCGGCATTCGCCTGGGAACGCCGGCCGCCACCACCCGGGGCTTCCGCACCGAGGAGTTCGGTCAGGTCGGCGAGCTGATCACCCGGGTGCTCGACGGCCTCGCCGCCAATCCGGAGGACAACAGCGCCACCGAGAAAGAGGTGCGCAGCGAGGTGGTGGCGCTCTGCCACCGCTTCCCGGTCTACCAGGGTATGTAGGACAAGCGACTTTAAGGTCAGGGTCTTTGGCATGGGGCGCCCCTCGCAGGGGCGCCCCGCACCGGGCGTCCCCCCAGGGGGCGTCGCCCAGGCGGGGGACGTTCCCATAGGGCGCCCGGCGCACGCGAATTCAAGGATGGGGGGCAGGGCCGATGCGGTGTCCGTTTTGCGGCAACGAAGACACGCAAGTGAAGGACTCGCGGCCAACCGAGGACGGCGCCGCGATTCGCCGCCGCCGGCAGTGCACCAACTGCGCCGCGCGGTTCACCACCTTCGAGCGCGTGCAGCTGCGCGAGCTGACGGTGGTCAAGGGCGACGGGCAGCGCGAGCCCTTCGAGCGGGAGAAGCTGATGCGCTCCATGACCATCGCCCTGCGCAAGCGGCCGGTGGAGCCGGAGCGGATCGAGCGGGTGGTCAACAGCATCGTCCGCCAGCTCGAGAGCTCGGGCGAGAGCGAGATCCGCAGCAAGACCATCGGCGAACTGGTGATGGACGCCCTGCGGGGGCTCGATCAGGTGGCCTACGTGCGCTTCGCCTCGGTCTACCGGGATTTCAGCGAAACGCGGGACTTCGAGAAGTTCATTGGCGATCTCGGCGCCGGCGCGAGTGTCAGAGCTGCAAGGCGCGCTTCACCACCTATGAGACGGCCGAGCTCAGCCTGCCACGTATCATCAAGAGCGACGGGCGCCGAGAGACGTTCAGCGACGAGAAGCTGCGCCGCGGGATCCACAAGGCGC
>JAWWCG010000368.1:0-4453 GCA_033720555.1 Kiloniellales bacterium
CCATGGCGCCGCGCGAGATCAAGATCCTGAGCGAGGCCGAGCTGCGGGGCTGCGTCGGCCTCGACGACGACAGCCTGCGATGCGTCGAGGACTGCTTTCGCGCGCTGGCCACCGAGGCGGTGGTCATGCCGCCGATCCTCCATCTCGAGATCGCCGACCACAACGGCGAGGTGGACGTGAAGACGGCCTATGTGCCGGGCTTCGAGTCCTTCGCCATCAAGATGAGCCCGGGCTTCTTCGACAATCCCAAGATCGGCCTGCCCAGCGTCAACGGCCTCATGGTGGTGTTCAGCGCCAAGACCGGGCTGGTCGAGGCGGTCCTGCTCGACAACGGCTATCTGACCGACGTGCGCACCGCGGCGGCCGGGGCGGTCGCCGCCAAGTGGCTGTCGCGGCCGGACGCCGGCAAGGTCGGCATCGTCGGCGCCGGCGTGCAGGGCCGCCTGCAGCTCGAGGCCCTGACGCTGGTGCGCGCGGTCGCCGAGGCGCAGGTCTGGGCGCGCGACGCGGCAAAGGCCGCCGCCCTGGCGGCGGACATGGAGGCGCGCCTGGGCGTACCGGTGAAGCCGGCCGAAAGCCTCGAGCGCCTGGTGCGCGACAGCGAGATCGTGGTGACCACGACGCCGAGCAAGGCGCCGCTGATCGAGGCCGACTGGCTGCATCCCGGCCTGCACCTCACCGCCATGGGCTCGGACGCCGGCTACAAGAACGAGCTGGCGCCCGCCGTGCTCGCCGCCGCCGATCTCTACGTCCCGGACCGCTTGGCCCAGTGCGCGATCCTGGGCGAGCTGCACCACGCCGTCGCCGCCGGGGCGGTGCCCGCTGACGCCCACTTCGCCGAGCTGGGCGAGATCGTCGCCGGCCGGGCGCCGGGCCGCGAGAGCGCCCAGCAGGTCACGGTCTGCGACCTGACCGGGACCGGCGTCCAGGACACCGCCATCGCCACGCTCGCCCGCGCCCGCGCCGAGTCCCGGGGCGCCGGCGCCGCCGTCCAGGCCTGAGAGGGGGCCAGCGCCGTGCCCGACGTCGACCTGAACTTCAGCCGCGAGGAATACGCCGCGCGCATCGCCAAGGCGCGCCGCGCCATGGAGCGCCGCGGGATCGAGCTCCTGATCGTCTCCGACCCGTCCAACATGGCCTGGCTGACCGGCTACGACGGCTGGTCGTTCTACGTCCATCAGTGCGTGCTGCTGGCGCTCGACGGCGATCCGATCTGGTACGGCCGCTCCCAGGACGCCAACGGCGCCAGGCGCACGGTGTTCATGGACGAGGCGGACATCCTCGCCTATCCCGACCACTACGTGCAGACGCCCGAGCGCCACCCGATGGACCATCTCAGCGGCATCGTCGCCGAGAAGGGCTGGGAGCGGCTCGTCATCGGCGTCGAGATGGACAACTACTACTTCGCCGCCGCCTGCCACCGCTCGCTGCAGCAGCACCTGCCGAACGCCCGCTTCGAGGACGCGACCGGCCTGGTCAACTGGCAGCGGGCGGTCAAGTCGGAGCAGGAACTGGTCTACATGCGCCGGGCGGCGCGCATCGTCGAGGCCATGCACGCGCGCATCGCCGAGCTGATCGAGCCGGGCCTGCCGAAGAACCGGCTGGTGGCCGAGATCTATCACACGGCCATCGTCGGCGCCGACGGCCACGGCGGCGACTACCCCGCGATCGTGCCGCTGCTGCCGACCGGCAAGGACGCCTCGGCGCCCCATCTCACCTGGGACGACAAGCCCTTCGAGGCCGGCGCCGGCACCTTCTTCGAGATCGCCGGCTGCCACCGCCGCTACCACTGCCCGCTGTGCCGCACGGTCTATCTCGGCACGCCGCCGCAGGCCTGGCGCGACGCGGAACAGGCTTTGCTGGAGGGCCTCGCCGCCGGGCTCGAGGTCGCCAAGCCCGGCAACACCTGCGAGGACATCGCCATCGCCTTCCTCGATGCGCTGAAGCGCCACGGCATGGAGAAGGACACCCGCAACGGCTATCCGATCGGCCTCAGCTATCCGCCGGACTGGGGCGAGCGCACCATGAGCCTGCGCCGCGGCGACAAGACCGTGCTGCAGGAGAACATGACCTTCCATTTCATGCCCGGCCTGTGGTTCGACGATTGGGGCCTGGAGATCACCGAGAGCATCGTGATCACCGCCTCCGGCGCCGAGACCCTCGCGCGGGTGCCGCGCCGGCTGTTCGTCAAGGACTGAGGGCGCGAGGCCGGCCATGCGCGACAGCCCGATCACCGCGACGGTCGACTTCGAGGCGGACGGCGTCCAGCACGGCTTCCTCAGGCTGCCCTATTCCCACGACGCCTCGGCCTGGGGCGCGATCATGATCCCGATCACCGTGGTGAAGCGCGGCGAGGGGCCGACCGCGCTCTTGACCGGGGGCAACCACGGCGACGAATACGAAGGGCCGATCGCGCTGTTCGACCTGGCCGCCCGCCTCGATCCCGCGGCGGTGACCGGCCGGGTGATCCTGGTGCCGGCCATGAACTACCCGGCGTTCCGGGCGGCGCGGCGCACTTCGCCGATCGACGGCGGCAACTTGAACCGGGTGTTTCCCGGCCGGCCCGACGGCGGGGTGACGGAGAAGATCGCCGACTACTTCCAACGCGCGCTCCTGCCCATGGCCGACCTGGTGCTCGACATTCACGCCGGCGGCAAGACGCTCGAGTTCGTTCCCTTCGCCGC
This sequence comes from Kiloniellales bacterium, assembly GCA_033720555.1. Taxonomy (GTDB): domain Bacteria; phylum Pseudomonadota; class Alphaproteobacteria; order Kiloniellales; family JAKSDN01; genus CALJXB01. The sequence goes on from JAWWCG010000368.1 coordinate 2,685, forward strand.
CGGGCACCTGCTCGAGAACAAGGAGCAGCAGGACAAGGCCATGGCCGCCGTCGCGGCCTTCGCCGCGCCCTATTCGCTCATGCTGCTGGAGCTCGATGCCGTCGGCATGTACGACACCGCGGCCGAGGCCATGGGCAAGGTCTTCGTCTCGACCGAGCTGGGCGGCGGCGGCAGCGCCACCGCCCGCACGGCGGCGATCGCCAAGCGGGGCGTGGCCAACGTCCTGAAGCACGCCGGCATCCTAGCCGGCGAGCCGGAGGCCGCCGCGTCGCTGCGCCTCGACATGCCCGACAGCGATTGCTACGTGACCAGCGAGTCGGCGGGCCTGATCGAGTACCGAGCGGACCTCGGCGAGGCGGTGCGCGCGGGCGATCTCCTGGCCCGGGTCCACGACATCGAGCGCACCGGCCGGCCGCCGGTCGAATACCGCGCCCGCTGCGACGGCGTCTTCATCGGGCGCCATTTCCCGGGCCTGATCGCGCTCGGCGATCCGGTCGGCGTGATCGGGGTGCCGGCTTGAGGCGCCGCTTTCGCCCGAGTGTCCGAGAGGGACCCCGAGACGCAAAACGGTTGAAGACCCGCCACCTTGGCTGCCACACTTCGCGGTGGGAGATTGCAGAATGACCAAGGCCGATGAGCCGCCGCGCCCGTCCGAGACCGGGTCCCTGGGGGCGCACTACAACGCCTCGCAACTGCGCGCCGACACCTGGACCCGCCTGAAGAGCGTCGCGGTCCGCCTGGCCAGCGCCGAGGCGAGCGGCGCCGCCGCGGATCATCGCGCGGACGAGCTGCGCCAGGAGGCGGCGCGGGCGATCGACCTCCTGACGCCGATCGAGAGCTATTGGGCCTTTCCCGGCCACGACGCCTGCCATCACCTGCGCAAGCTCCTGGACAAGGGCGAGTTCGCCGACCTGGGGGCGGCCGTCACGCGCATCGTGCGGGCGCTGATGAGCAACTCCTACCGGCGCCGGGCGATTCCCACCGGGCTCCAGGGCGAGGCCGACGACGAGGAGGAGGAGGCGCTCGAGACCAAGGACGATCACCTCCTGACCCGGCCCTACTTCGAGGTCATCATCGTCGACAGCATGAGCTCGCACCACGAGCACCAACTGCGCCTCGGCCTGCGCGAGATGCGGCGCCCCGAGGACCCCTTCGTCTACGAGACCGTGGTGGTGCCGAGCTTCGAGGACGCGCTGATCGGCGTCTTGTTCAATCACAACGTTCAGGCCGTGGTCGTGCGCTACGGCTTTCCCCTGCGCTCGCGCCACAAGCTCGAGATCCTGCAGCGCCTGCTGTCGCGCATCGGCGACTGCGATCTCGGCGAGATTCCACTGGACGAGTACGGCGTCGCCCTGTCGAAGCTGATCGGCAAGCTGCGCCCGGAGCTCGACGTCTACCTGGTGACCGACCAGACGGTAGAAGAGGTGGCGGGCCGGGTCGGCGACGCCTGCAGCCGGGTCTTCTACAACCAAGAAGACTACATGGAGCTCCACCTCAACATCCTGCGCGGCGTCAACCGGCGCTACGAGTCGCCCTTCTTCACCGCGCTCAAGGCCTACAGCAAGCAGCCCACCGGCGTGTTCCACGCCATGCCGATCTCGCGCGGCAAGTCGATCAGCAAGTCGCACTGGATCCGCGACATGGGCGACTTCTACGGCATGAACATCTTCCTCGCCGAGACCTCGGCCACCTCGGGCGGGCTCGATTCCCTGCTCGAGCCCCACGGGCCGATCAAGAAGGCCCAGGAGCTGGCGGCCCGCGCCTTCGGC
>JAWWCG010000369.1:0-4453 GCA_033720555.1 Kiloniellales bacterium
GCCCGCCGCGATGGAGGTAGACGGCCACCAGCGCCGCCGCGAAGGCCAGCACCGCGACCGCCTTGAGCCGGCCGAGTGCGCCCAGCAAGTCGGCCCGCTTCCACGGTAGAAGCGGCCCGACCGCCATGGCGACCACCAGGGGCACCATGATCGGAACGAAGGTGGCGTTGAAGTACGGCTCGCCGACCGAGATCTTGGCGCCGCCCAGCGCCTCGACGAACAGCGGGTAGAGGGTGCCGAGGAAGACCGTGGCGCAGGCCGTCGCCAGCAGGAGATTGTTCAGCACCAGCGCGCCTTCGCGGCTGATCGGATCGAACAGCCCGCCGGACTTCAGCGCCGGCGCGCGCCAGGCGAAGAGCGCCAGCGAGCCGCCGATGGTCAGGCACAGCAGGATCAGGATGAAGAGCCCGCGTTCCGGGTCGGTGGCGAAGGCGTGCACCGAGGTGAGCAGCCCCGAGCGCACGATGAAGGTGCCGATCAGCGACAGCGAGAAGGTCAGGATGGCCAGCAGGATGGTCCAGACCTTCAGCGCGTCGCGTTTCTCGACCACGATCGCGCTGTGCAGCAGCGCCGTGCCCATCAGCCAGGGCATGAAGGAGACGTTCTCCACCGGGTCCCAGAACCACCAGCCGCCCCAGCCGAGCTCGTAGTAGGCCCACCACGAGCCGAGCGCGATGCCGGCGGTGAGGAAGCTCCAGGCGACCAGCGTCCAGGGGCGCACCCAGCGCGCCCAGGCGGCGTCGACCTTGCCCTCGATCAGGGCGGCGATGGCGAAGGAGAAGGCGATCGAGAAGCCGACATAGCCGGTGTAGAGCATGGGCGGGTGGAAGGCGAGCCCGGGGTCCTGCAGCAGCGGATTGAGGTCCGCCCCGTCCGCCGGCGCCGGCACCAGGCGGGCGAAGGGATTGGAGGTGAGGATCGTGAACAACAGGAAGCCGGCGGCGATCCAGGCCTGCACCGCGAGCACCCGAGCCTTGAGCGTCTCGGGCAGATTGCCGCCGAACAGGGCGACGGCGGCGCCGAACAGCGCCAGGATCAGGATCCACAGCACCATCGAGCCCTCGTGGTTGCCCCACACGCCGGTGATCTTGTAGAGCAGCGGCTTGGCGGAATGTGAGTTCTGGGCGACGTTGAGGACCGAGAAGTCGGAGACCACGTAGGCCTGCATGAGCGCCAGGAAGGCGGTCGCCATGAGGGCCAGTTGCAAGAGCGCGGTCGGCCCCGCCAGCACCATCCAATCGCCCCGGCCGCGCGCCGCGCCGAGCATCGGCACGCTGCCTTGGACCAGGGCGACCAGAAGCGCCAAGATCAAAGCGAAGTGACCGATCTCCGGAATCATTGCCCGCCTCCCTGCTGGTCTGCGCCGCCGCCGGCGGCGGGCGCGCCGTCCTGTCCCTGCCACTGTCCGGCGGCCTTGAGCGCCTCGGCCACCTCGGGCGGCATGTAGGTCTCGTCGTGCTTGGCCAGCACCTCGCGGGCCTCGAACACGCCGGCCGCGTTCAACTGGCCCTCGGCGACCACGCCCTGGCCCTCGCGGAACAGGTCCGGCAGGATGCCGCGATAGGTGACCGGCACGCTCTCGGCCATATCGGTGACGCGGAACTCCACGGTGATCCCGTCCTCGCGGCGGCGCACGGATTGTTCCTCGACCAGCCCGCCCAGGCGGAACGAGCGTTCGACGCCCGGCGAGCGCTCGGCGAGGTCGGAGGGGCTGTAGAACAGCATGATGTTGTCCTGGAAGGCGGCCAGCACCAGGGCCGTGGCGCCGGACAAGGCGGCCAGGCCGATCACGAGGGCGACGAGGCGCCTGTGCTTGCGCTTCATCGCGGCCTCGGCCCGCCGTCGGCGTCGCCGGGGTGGCGGCCGCGCCGCTGGCCCGATCGAGATTCGAGGCGCGCCAGGGCCCGCTGGTCGTTGCGCAGGCGGCGCAGGCTGTCGACCAGCAGCGCCAGCAGCACCGCCGCGGTCACCGCGAAGGCGGGCCAGACGAACCCGCCGTAGCCGCCCATCTCCAAAAAGCTCTCCAGCGACGACATGTTTCGCTCGCCCTCCCCTTACCCTTTACCTAAGTACCTAACGTCACCTGACCTTCGGCCGCTAATGCCCGGCCGGCGCCGGCGCCGCCGTCGCCGCCATGGCGGCGCGGCTCAGCGCCCGCACCCGCGCCTCGATCAGCTCGCATTTGAGCCGGACCAGCAGCAGCGAGACGTAATAGAACGTGAAGCCGAGGGCCATGGCCAAGAGCGGCCACAGCATGTCCGGGTGAATGGTCGGCCCGTCGAGGCGCAAGACGCTGGCCGGCTGATGCAGGGTGTGCCACCAGTCGACCGAGAATTTGATGATCGGCACGTTGACGAAGCCCACCAGCGCCAGGACCGCCGCCGCCTTGCGGCCGCGCGCGGGGTCCTCGAAGGCGCTCATCAGCGCCATGTGGCCGAGATAGAGGAAGAACAGCACCAAGACCGAGGTCAGCCGGGCGTCCCACACCCACCAGGTGCCCCACATGGGCTTGCCCCAGAGCGAGCCGGTGACCAGCGCCAGAAAGGTGAAGCCGGCGCCGATCGGCGAGGACGCCTTGGCCGCGAGGTCGGCCAGCGGATGGCGCCAGATCAGCGCGATCGCGCTGGCCAGCGCGATGCAGCTATAGACGAAGAGCGCCATCCACGCCGACGGCACGTGGACGTACATGATGCGCACGCTCTCGCCCTGCTGGTAGTCGGGCGGCGCGACGAACAGGGCGAGATAGAGCCCGAGCGCGATCGCCGCCACGGCCAGCCCCGCGGTCCACGGCAACAGCCGGTCGGCGAGGCGCATGAAGCGGCCGGGGTTGGCGAAGCGGTGCAAGGGCATGTGGTCCGATCCTCGTCGCCGAGCCTATAGCGGTTTGCGGCCAAGTTGAACCACCCGGCCGGCGCGATCAATTCCCCGATCGATCACCCGATCAATCTCCATGGACCGCCGGCCACGGCAACCGTCGCCGCCTACTCCACCGCCTGGCGCAGCGCCGCCGCCGCGGCCAGCGGCGCCAGCGGCAGGGCCGCCAGGAGCAGAGCGCCCAACAACAGCAGATGGGGTCTCGCCGGCAATCCCGCCAGGGCGGCGTCGACCGCCAGGACGCCGAAGATCAGCGTCGGCACGTAGAGCGGCAGCACCAACAGCGGCACCAGCACGCCGCCGCGCCGCGCGCCGAGGCTCAGCGCCGCGCCGATGGCGCCGACCAGGCTGAGGCTCGGCGTGCCCAGTGCCATGGCGGCGATGAGCGGCGCGAAGGCGCCGGCGTCGAGGCCGTAGAGCACGGCGATGACCGGCGCGGCCAGGATCACCGGCAGGCCGGTGGTCAGCCAGTGGGCGGCGCACTTCGCCAGGACCAGCACGCTGAGCGGGGTCGGCGCGAGGGCCAGCAGCTCCAGGCTGCCGTCCTCGAAATCGGCGAGGAACAGGCGCTCCAGCGACAGCAGCACGGCGAGCAAGGCGGTCACCCAGATCACGCCGGGCGCGATCCGCGCCAAGAGCGCGGGCGCCGGGCCGATCGCCAGGGGAAACAGCGAGGCGATCAGCACGAAGAACAACACCACCGTCCCGGCGTCGGCGCGCTGGCGCAGGGCCAGCCGCAGGTCGCGGCCGGCGAGGCCGAGCGCCGCGCCTACCACGCCGCGAGCTCCGGGTCACCGGCGAGGCGATCGGCGAAGGCGCCCATCTCGAGGCGGCCGGCCGACGGCAGGTCGAGCGCGGTGTGGGTCGCGGCGACCACCCGGCCGCCGGCGCCGCGGTGCTCGGCGAGGCTGGCCTGCAGGCGGGCGACGCCGTCCTCGTCGAGGCCGACCGTCGGCTCGTCCAGCAGCCACAGCTCGGCCGGGGCGAGGAACAGCCGCGCCAGGGCGAGGCGGCGCCGTTGGCCGGCCGAAAGCAGGCGCGCCGGCGCGTCCGCGAGGGGCGCCAGGCCGACCCGCTCCAGGGCGCCGGCCACCGCGTCTCGGGCGCCGCCGTGGGCGGAGATCCAGACCGCCAGGTTCTCGGCCACGCTCAGCACCGGCTTCACCGCGTCCAGATGGCCGACGTAGCGCAGCCGGGCGCGGTGTCCCTCCGGGTCGTGCGAGACCGGGCGCCCGCCCCAGGAGAGCCCGCCCTCGGCGGGCGCCGCCAGGCCGGCCATGAGGCGCAGCAGGCTCGACTTGCCGCTGCCGTTGGGCCCGAGCAGGAGCAGCGCGCCGCCGGCCCCGAGCGAGAAATCGAGCCCCGCGAACACCAGCCGCTCGCCGCGCACGCAAGCGAGATCGCGGCCCTCGAAGTCGGTCATGGCCAGGCCACGTGCCAGCACGGGTGCCCTGGCACGTGCCAGGGCACGTGCCGGCGCACAAGGCGGGTCGCGGACGGGTAGGAGCGCACGTATGGCCTCGCGAGGACGGCTCGGGCTGACCGGTCGGAGGGGCGGATATATCAGATTGCGCGCCGA
>JAWWCG010000370.1:0-4450 GCA_033720555.1 Kiloniellales bacterium
CGTGTGCCGCAGGACCTGCATGCCGATCTGGCCGCCGAGGTCGGCGTGCTGGGCGCGCAGCAGGACCTCAGGCAGCGGCACGACGATATCGTCGATCCGCAGCGTCCGCGCGCGGACGCGGGCGCCGCGCACCCGGGCGCCGCTGAGGCCTTTCCCGCTGAGGCCCTCGCCGCCGCGGCCCTCGCCGCCGCGCCCCGTCCCGCCGGTCTCGGCCACCGACTGGCCGCCCGGCGCCAGCTCCGCCTCCCAGGCCCCGGTGTTGATCATCACCGCGATGTCTCCGCCGCGCGGCAGGCGCGCGGCGAACACCAGGAGGGCCGCGTCGTCGCCGGGCAGGCGGACGCGCGCCAGCGTCACCTCGACGCGCTCGACCGACCCAGTGGGCCGCAGCGCCGCGCCGGGCCCAGCTCTGAGACGGCGGCCGACGAAGTCGAGACCGAGCTCGGCGCTTCCGGCCAGGGTCTGCGGCGACAGGATGCCGCCGATCCCCTTCTTTCGCAGCGCGGCGGGCAGATCGACGACGGCGGCGGCGGCGAGGCCCACCTCCCCGCCGGCGACGCGCAGCGCCAAGGTCCCGCCCGCCGTCCAGGTCGGCACGCCGCGGCCGGCGTGGTCGCGCCCGTCCGGCGCCGGCGCGAGCGCAACGCCGAGCCGCTCGGCGAGAGGTCGCGCGAGGAGCGTCTCCGTCGCGCCGGTATCGACCACCATGAGGCTGCGGACGCCGCCGATCTCCGCCTCGACCGCCGGCGTGTAGGCCTCGCCGGCGGGCGCGGAGGGCAGCGGCACGGAGAGAAGCTCGGCGTCGATCATCGGCCCCGAGCCTCCCGCGAAATCGTCGGCGGCGCAATCCGCCGCTTGGGCGCGCCGCCCGTCACGGGCTCTGAAAGTGGCGCGCCAAGGACGGCCAGGCTTTCGCGCGCGGTGGTCTGGCGCCCTACGCCTCGGCCTAAACCTTGGCCGCGACCACGGCGCTGCGCGCGGCGATCTGGGCGGCACCCCACCGCTCGGTCTCGGCGTCGACGTCGGCCGCGAAGGCGTCGCGCCGGCGGCGGTAGTCCTCCGTCGCCTGGTCCAGCCGGGCGGCCAGGGCGGCCATCGCCTCGCCGGCCGCAGCGACCCGCGCCGCCTCCGCCGGCTGGAGAATCTCGAACTCGGCGAGCGAGCGCGCACAGCAGGCGATGCGCGCGTCCATGTCGGCGAGGAAGTCCCGAAGCCCGGGATCGGCGGAGAGCATCGCCTCGCCCTCTTCCGAGACGGCCTCGGCGAGAAAGGCGAACTGCACCGAGAAGGTCCAAAAGCTATGCCACACCAGGCGTCCCGGACGGAGCTGCCCCTTCCACGGCGAGTAGGCGAGGGAGCCCGGCCGGGCCGGCGTTTGCGAGCGCTCGCGCAGATAAAGCCCTTGGTGCATCGCCTCGTGGACGAAGAGGGAGGCGAGCCTGAAGAGGGTGGGCAGCGGCCAGGGCGCGGCGATGAAAACCTGCTGCGGCCGGTGCGGCGAGGACGCGGTCACGTATTCGCCCGGCCGGGCGCTTCGGGCGACCTTCAGGCGCGCGATGGCGCGGATCTCGCGGCGTCCGGGGTCGGCCGTGTCGCCATCGGGAACCCGCAGGGCAAGGGGAAAGCGCGCCGCCGCCCAGGCGAAAGCCGAAGCGATCTGGGCCGCGACGGCCCGCTCCTCGCCCGGCGCGAGGCGCACCGCGTCGAGCCGCGCCAATTCCGCCGCCAGCTCGAAGTCGATCTCCGGGAGGCCTTGCGGCCGGCGCCGCGGCAGATAGCCGAGCGCGCCGCGGCACAGGCGAGCGGTGTGGGACAGCTCCTCGCGCATCGCTCACGACCGCACCAGGCCGCAGCAGTCCTCGCCTTGCAGCTCCTCCGAGAAGACATCCTCGTCGCGGGCCATCTCGGGATGGGGACAGCCGGACGGCGCCAGCCCCTCGAGGTCGAGCGGGACCGGGTCGTCGTCGAACCAGAGCCGCCCGCCCTTCGCGCAGAGATCGATGTGGATGTCGCATTCGTAGCCGGCCGACTCGTTGGTCTGGTTATGCTGCCCGAAACCGAGGTGCACGCCGGGGACCCGCTCGTTGAGGTGCGAGTTCTCGGGCACCGCCTCGACGACGGCCTTGTTGGTGCCGAAGCCGAGCTCGCCGACGCGCCGCGCGTTCGCGCGCGCGAAGCCCTCCTCCAGGAATCGCCGCATGTGCGGATCGTCGCACTGGAGCCCGGTCGCCGCGCCGTCCTCGATCTCGACGACCACGGGCCGGTCGCTCAGCCGCACGTCGCCGTCGTAGATCATGTTCACGTTGAGCGCGAAATCGGCCGCCAGCGTGCCGGAGATCTCCGCCGGAAAGGTCGCCACCTCGCCGGCCGGAATGATGATGAACTGGGGCGACTGCGCCATGCCCCGGTTGCTGATGAAGCGGAAGCGCTGGTTGTCGAGGCGGATTTCGAGGTCCGTGCCCGCCCTCGTGGTCACCCGCAGCCGCCGCGTCCCGGCGAGCCGCTCGATCAGCGCCGCGTTGAGGGCCGACAGCTCTTCGGGCGTCATCGACAGCCCGGTCGTGAAGAGGTCGGCGCCGCTGTTGATCGCCCGCACCACGCGGACCTGGGCCGGGTCGTAGTCGGCGAAATGGCTGCGGATCGCGCCGTGATGGGACATGGTGTCCCGCTCGAAGGTCAGGACGACGCATTTTCCGGGCCGCGAACGCGACCGCGGCACCGCCCGCGCGAGGCGCTCCGGGAAGCTCGCATCCCGCAAGGGGCGCATGGGCAGGAAGACGGGGTCGTGGCCGCGGCGCTCGCAGGCGACGCCGACCAAGGCTGCGGAGTCGCGGGACTCCGGGGTGTAGAGAACCGCCACGTCGTCCCCGGCGCGCAGTTCCGCGTAATCGCTCAGCAGCCGGTCGATCCCGGCCCAGACCGTCTCGCTCAAGAGGGCGTTCGCTTGCGCGACATCCCGCTGCCCGGCGAGGCCCGCTGCCTCGCTTTCCCGTGCCTCTGCCATTGGCTGCGCCACTCCCCTTGGCTGCGCCGATTCCCGCCCACCGGTCCGACCGCCCGAGCGGCGTTCGACCTGCGGTCCACGGCTTCGGGGCTGCCGCCCGCTTGGGATGTCCCGGCTCTGCCTAGCGCGACTTTCGCTTCCCGGCAGGCCGCGGCGGCGGCCGATAGTCGATGCGCCAGGTCGCCTCGCCGCCGGCCAGCGTCACCGCGATCTCGCCGATCTCCGCCGCGGGCCGCTCGCCGGCCTTCTCGGGCTCCAGCTCGCGGACGAGAGCCTCGACTCGCTCGAGGACGCGCGCGAGGTCTCGACGGCGGCTATCGTCCGGATCGGCCGGATCCGCCATCTCGCGCTTCGCCCCTCGCTTCGCCGGCTCAGCGCTTGACCTTCGATCCGAAGTCCTGGGAAAGACCCGCGGCGGTCAGGGACGCCGCCGACGTCTTGTAGGCGACGTACCACGCGAGCTCGCCCGGATTGAGGCGGAACTCCACCTCCGCGTTGGCGAAATCTCGTCCCTGCTGCTTTTCGAGGTCTTCCAGCTCCCGCACGAGATCCTTCACGCGCGAAAAGGTCGAAACCTGCAGTGTCCGCACGCTTGCGGACTTTTCGAAGTCACCATCGGACATGGACTCGCTCCCCCTGAGTGTTGCACCCCTCGAATCGCCCCGGCGAAACCGGGGATTATCTAAAGTTTTAGAGAAAGTAAGATATTCTACTATAAAAAAGCTACTGTCAATCCACTTCCCAGGAGACGAGCGAGGGCATCAGGGGCCGGATCCCGAGGGCGTGGCAGACGCCATCGGGCGCGGAAGCCCGGCGCCGCGCCTCCCATCGAGGGACGCGCCATGCGGTCTAGCGGCCGTCGTCGCTGACATCTTCCGCCGCGTCCGAGTGCGCCGGCCCGCAGATGCCCTTGAGGGCGCGCCAGTCGGCCTCGCTCATGGCCGGCCGGCCCTCGGTGCCGGCCCGTTCGGCGAGCGCCGCGCGGGATTCGCTGCTCGGATGGGTCGACAGCAGGTCGATCGCCGCCGGGGCCCCGCCGCCCGCCGCGCCGCCCGCCGCGCCGAAGCGTTGGAAGAAGCGGCCGAGGCCGTCGGCCCGCAAGCCGGCCGTCTGCAAGAGCCGGAGCCCGGTCTCGTCGGCCTCGCGCTCGGCCTCGCGGCTGTAGGACAGCCCGAGCAGGGTCTCGCCGATGCCGCCGGCGAGGCCGCCGGCGCCGCCGGTCAGGGATTCGACCAGGAGCTGCAGGCCGTAGTTTCGCAGGATCACCTCAGTACCGTGGCGCTTGACCACGTGGGCTATCTCGTGAGCCAGCACGCCGGCCACCTCCTCCGGCGTCTCGGCGAAGTCGATCAGGCCGCCGAAGACCACGATCGCGCCGCCGGGCAAGGCGAAGGCGTTGGTCATGGCGACGTCGACCACCCGGACCCGGAACTCGTACGGCGCCTC
>JAWWCG010000371.1:0-4443 GCA_033720555.1 Kiloniellales bacterium
ATCGGCGGCCGCGGCCACCTCGTCCATGTAGGAGTCGTCGTGGCTGGGATCGTGGTGAAAGATCACCAAGCGCTTGGCGCCGGCCAACTCGCAGAGCCGCACGCCTTCCTGCCAGGTGGAGTGGCCCCACGAGACGTAGCGGGGAAACTCCTCGTCGGTATAGGTCGAGTCGTAGATCACGATGTCGGCGCCGTCGATCAGCCGCAGCACATTCTCGTCCGGCTGCCCCGGCTTGTGCTCGGTGTCGGTCACATAACAGATGGCGCGGCCGTCGAACTCGACGCGGTAGCCCGTCGCCCCGTTGGGGTGATTGAGCGCGGCGGTGCGCAAAGTCACGCCCGGCGCGGGGGCGAGGGTCTCCCCGGCCTTGAAATCGTTGAAGCTCACGTCGGCGGCGAAGATCTGCGGCGGCACGGGAAACAGCGGGGCCTTCATGAACTGGCACAGCACGCCGCTCAAGGTCATCTCCGGCTGCAGGTGGCCGGCCCAGATCTGGACCCGGTTCTTCTTGTCGAACACCGGACGGAAGAACGGCAGGCCGATGATGTGGTCGTGATGGGTGTGGGTGAGAAAGAGGTCGAAGGACAGCGGGCCGTTCTCGCAAAGGCTGTCGCCGAGGTAGCGAATCCCCGTGCCGGCGTCGAACACGAGTAGATTCGCGCCGCACCGCACCTCGAGGCACGACGTGTTTCCGCCATAACGCTGGTGCTCGGGCCCGGGGCAGGCGATCGACCCGCGTACGCCCCAGAATTTGACATAGAAGTCCCGGCCGTCCCCCAAAACCGACCTCTGTTATGTCGTTGCTACGTCTATTAGATGTAGGTTATGAAGCGGGTGTCCCCAACAAGAATCTTCACCCCGGCTCGAATCGACGTCCCCCGAGCCTGAGGCGGACCTCGGGCGCGGCTCGAAACGCGCCCGGTCGGCCGCTTTCCTCGGATCAGAGGCCTCCCGCCAAGCCATGTCGCCGGACCGAACCAATTGGGCCACCGTGGCCTTCGGACTGTCGCTCGCCTGGTTTGCGGCGTTCCAGATGTTCAAGCTGCCGCCGGTCCTGCCCCTCCTGCTCGAGGCCTACGGCTACGACCTGATCCTGGCCGGCGGCTTCATGTCGATCTACGCCGTCGCCGGGCTGCTGCTGTCCTTCGGCTTCGGGCGCCGGATCGCCCGCGGCGGCTGGCATCGCCCCTTGCTCGGCGGCCTGGCGGTTCTCGCCTGCGGCAACCTGCTGGGCCTGATCTGGCCGCAATCGGGCTGGGTCATGCTGGCCGCCCGGGCCCTCGAGGGGATCGGCTTCACCGTCCTCGCGATCATCGGGCCGACGCTGGCCAACCGCCAGGCCGCGCCCCGCGACCTACCGCTCGTCATCGGCGCGACCGCGGCGTGGATCCCGATCGGCCAGATGGCGGCGGTGCTGCTGGCGCCCGCCGCGCTGGCGCTGCAGGGCTGGCAAAGCCTCTGGGTCGCCGGCCTGCTCGGCTGCCTCCTGTTCGCCGCCTGGGGCGCCCGAATCCCGCGGGAAAGCGAGCGCGAGGAGCAGGGCGCGCGCGCCGCCGGGCCGTCCGAGGGCCGGCGGCGATCGCTGCGGGTCCTGGTGCTGACCGCGGCGCTGTTCTGTCTTTGGTCCGGACAGTTCTTCGCCTTCATGACCTGGCTGCCGGAATACCTGGTGGTCGAGCACGGCCTGGGCCTGGGCGCGGCGCTCGCCGGGTACAGCCTGCCGGTCGGACTGCTGATCCTGTTCAACCTGCTGACCGGCGTGATGTTGCGCGCCGGCGTCTCCCTGGCGCTGCTGCTGATCGGCTCCCTGGCGCTTCAGGTCGGCGTCTGGTGGGCCAGCGGCCTCGGCTTGGCGGGCTGGAGCGGCGTCGCGGGCCTGGTGGTCTTCGGCGTCGGTGCCGGCATCACCCCGGCCTGCCTGTTCGCCATGCCGAGCCGGGCGGTCGGCCAGGGCCGGGCGGCGGCCGCGGCCTTCGGCATCATCATGACCGGACGCAACGTCGGCGTCCTGATCGGGCCCGTCCTGCTGGCCCAAATCCTGCAACTGGGCGGCGCCTGGGACCTCGCCGCGCCGGTTTTCGGCACGGTGACGGCGTTCGCGCTGGCGATCGGCGTGGTCCTGGCGGTTACCTTCGGCGCCGACCGTTGATTTCATTGAAGAAAATTGGGTTCGTTTGGCAGAATCTGCGGCTTTGGAGAACAAAAAAAGAACACAATTAGCCTATGCTACGGTTGCAATTTTAAATTGTAGAATGCACACGCTGATCTCTTTTAGTTAGAAACTATATTAATCCGCATTACCCAATATATTGAGGGTTTCAGTTAGGAGACACACTAAATAACATTCCTTTAACCTCAACTGTTTACAATTGCTCCTGGGCTAGTTTCAGGGAAACCCCGACGGCAGAGTGAACCAGGCCCAAAGGTTGAGGAAACAGGAAAGAAAATGACATCCGGGAAGCAGATGGCAGCCAATCGCATCAATGCCGCAAAGAGCACCGGACCGCGGGGTACAGCTGGTAAGGCGCGCGCAAGTCGGAATGCCCTCATCCACGGTGTGCGCGCGAAGACCATGCTGCTGCCTGGCGAGGATGTGCAAGACCTTTGTGCCTTGAGGGAGAGCCTACACCAAGAGTTCCTCCCCAGGGGACCTCAGCAGGACGAGTGGTTCGAGGTGATCGTCGACGGTTTCTGGCGACTGCGGCGGTGCCGCTGCGCCGAGGGCGGTATCCTTTGGAGCAAGATTTTCATGCGGCGCCAGTTGAAGGTGCTCGCCGATTTGGATAGCAGCCAGCCCGACGTTCCGAACGTCTCCAATCCGGACGCGCTGGAGCTCGGTCTGGCCTTTGAGTCTGCGCTGGATTCGCTGGGGAAACTGAGCCGTTATGAGACTTCGATCATCCGACGGATCGAAAGGGCGTCCCAAGAATTAAAGCGCCTCCAAGGCGAAAAGACAGGAAAGGTTCTTGGGCGAGACAACGTGATCGATCTTGACACTGAGCTCACTGGGGAAGAGTCGACACTGGATCGGCAGACCGCGAGAGAGACGTCTCTGCCCCAGGCGAAATGAGGTTTGGGGGATGGTAGCTTGGAGTTCAACCGAAAATCAGCAGGCTCTGGCGATTCCGGAAAGGACCCTTTCGGATTGGGTCGACGGGCGCCGGCGAGAACTTCGAGGTGGTCGGGATATTGCTCTCCAATTCGGTGATGCGCCTCTCGCGCTCGACTACTGCAAAGCTCTTCGCGAGCTGCATGAGGCCGTCTTGCGCGGACTCCTCAAGCCAAAGGTAGGTCGACGGTCGCGAAGCTCTACACCCAGGCCACCAAATCAGGGATCTCCAGAGACGAATATCTGGTCTCAATTAGAAGGGGACATGCTGTTCATCGAGAGCCTCAAACGCACTCTTCTACAATACGGCGATCTTAATTTGGTCCAAGCCTGTGCGGCCGAATTGGCGATGTTGAAAAGACAGGCCGCAGCCCTGAAACCGGATGAAAATGCTGAGAGACCCAAGGGTATTCGCGCTCTGATGGGGGTCGACTAATGATGATACCCACACCTCTGGATTTCTTCAAACAGCTCCTTTGGCTGGACGGCCGCCCGCTGCTTGAGACGATTGAGCCCTATCGCCAGCGGATCTTCATGGAGGGGCTCTATACCTGGGACGGGGACCGGCCGCAGTACAATCTGGTCCTGACCGGTCGGGCCAAGAAGAATTACAAAAGCACCGATTTGATCCTGGCGGCCCTCTACCGCTTTGTGATTTGGCCGTCTCAGGCGGGCAACGACTGCTTCCTCCTCGCCAACGACGAAGGGCAGGCGGCCGACGACCTGGCGCTCGCCAAGAAACTGATCGAGGCGAACCCGGCTCTCCAGGTTGATATAGAAGTCCGAGCCAAAGAGCTGGTGCGGCGTGACGGTAGAGGGTCCTTGCGCATTCTGCCGGCGGGCGATGTCGCCGGCCTTCATGGCAAGTCCTACCTCTTCGTTGGATTCGACGAGATCCACGCCTATCGCACCTGGGATATTTTCGAAGCGCTCGCTTTGGACCCGACGCGGCCGGACGCCATGATGTGGATCACATCCTACGACAGTATCCATAACTCTCCGGGCGCGCCACTCTATGACCTCGTCGTTAGGGGCCGGAAAGGCACTGATCCGCGCATGTACTTCAGCTGGTATGCAGCCAACTTCACCACCGATCCTAACTTCGAGGATGTCGATGACGAGCGGCGCGCCAATCCGTCGATGGCCTCGTGGCCCGATGGTCGAGACTATCTCGCCCAACAGAAGATCCGGTTGCCTTCCCATAAGTTCCGGCGCCTGCATCTCAACCTGCCGGGTCTTCCCGACGGTGCGGCTTTTGACGCTGACCAGATCATGGCGGCGATCGTTGAGGGGCGAACTCAATTAGCGCCGGAGCCTGGCTGTACCTACAAAGC
>JAWWCG010000372.1:0-4435 GCA_033720555.1 Kiloniellales bacterium
GCTGCGCTCGAACGCCCGCGGCGACATGTACATCGAAATCGCGGTCGAGACCCCGGTCAACCTGACCAAGCGGCAACAGGAGCTGCTGCGGGAGTTCGAGGCGGCCGGCAAGTCCGGCAAGACGAGCCCGCAATCGGAGGGTTTCTTCGCCAAGGTCAAGGAGTTCTGGGAGGATCTGACCGAGTAGCGGCTGCCGCCGGGCCGCGCGCGTCGCTGGCTTGCTCTAGGTAGGCGTCGCGGTCGAGGCGGAAGAAGGCGACCGTCTGGTCGTAGTGAACCGCGTCGGCCTGGCGCGTCCGGCCGATCTTCTCCAAGACCCGGTGCGAGGCCTTGTTGTCCGGATGGCTGACGGCGACGATGGGGTCGAAGGCGAAGCCGCGGAACCCCTGGTCGAGCACGCGCGCCGCCGCCTCGGTGGCGATCCCCCGGCCCCAGGCCCGCGGCAGATAGCGGTAGCCGATCTCGATCAGGCCGGTCTCCTGCAGCGGGAACACCCCGCACCAGCCGATAAAGCCGGGCGCCCTCCGCTCCTCCACCGCCCAGAGGCCGCCGAGCGCGGGCCAGCCGCCGGCGAGGCGCTGGCGCAGCCGCGCGCGGTGCGCCGCCGGCTCCGGCGGCTCGCCCCAGATAAAGCGGGCGACCTCCGGGTCGAGATCCATGGCCAGCCAGTCGTCGAGGTCGTCGAGGACCAGGGGGCGCAACAGCAGGCGCGGAGTTTCCAGGCGCGGAGTTGTTGGGCGCGGAGTTGTTGGGCGCGGCGGCATGGCGGCGGCTCAGTCCTGTCGCGGCAGGTAGTCGTCCGACCACCTGAGCACCAGGTTGAAGGAGATGCTGACCCGCGGCTCGGCCGCCAGGTTCGGGTGCACGAAGTGGAACAGGAAGGCCGGCCACAGCAGGATCTCGCCGGCCTCGGGCGTGAGCGTGTACTCCGCCTCGATCTGCGGATCGTCCTTGATCGCCGACATATTGACCGCGCCGCGCGGGTCGTAGAACGAGATCGCGCCGGGCCTGAGGTCCTTGCGGGTCTCGGCGGAGGCCGGCTGCGCGGGCACCCGCACGTAGTAGGTGCCGCTCAGATAGGCGTGCGGGTGGTTGTGCGGGTCGTGGTAGTCGCCGCGGCGGTTCACGTTCGCCCAGCCCTGCACGCGCCACTTGACCGGGTAGTCGAGGCCGACGCGTTTCAGGTAGTCGATCGCGGTCTTGTTGACGCAGTCCTTCAGCCAGCCGGCCGCCGGGTGCTCGAGCGCCAGGAGGTTGGCCTGCCGGTAATCCGTCGTCAGGTCCCGGTTGCGGGCCTCGAGCTCCTCGACGAGCTTGAGCAGGGCCTGATTCGCCGCCTCGTGGCCGGGCAGGCGGCGGCGCAGGAACAGCGTCGGCCAGAGCCGGATGAAGCCGTCGCCGTCGGGCTCGCGGTGGGTGCCGGTCATGACCGCCAGCTTGGGTCGCCTTTGCCGATCTGGCAAGCCGTGCTAAACGGGCGCTTGGGACTCGCCGGAATCCCCGTGACGACGTACGAGGACGCCTATGGAGCAACTCAAGGTCGGCATCGTCGGATGCGCCGGGCGCATGGGCCGCATGCTGGCGCAGGTCGTCGACGACACCGAGGACTGCGCGCTCGCCGGCGGCACCGAGCACGAAGGCGCCGCGGCGCTCGGCCGCGATCTCGGCGAGCTTGCCGGGATCGGCGCCAGGGGCCTTGCGGTCGGGAGCGATCCGGCGGCCCTGTTCGCCGCCTGCGACGCGGTGATCGACTTCACCACCCCGGCCGCGCTGCCGGTCCACGCCGGCCTGGCGGGCGACAGCGGGACGATCTACGTGGTCGGCACCACCGGGCTGGGCCCCGAGCACGAGGCGGCCCTGGCGCATGCCGCCGCCGGGGCGCCGGTGGTGCAGGCCGCCAATATGAGCCTCGGCGTCAACCTTCTCCTGGCCCTGGTCGAGCAGGTGAGCGCGGCCCTCGGCCCCGACTACGACATCGAGGTTCTCGAGAT
The DNA here is from genome assembly GCA_033720555.1 of Kiloniellales bacterium. Classification (GTDB taxonomy): domain Bacteria; phylum Pseudomonadota; class Alphaproteobacteria; order Kiloniellales; family JAKSDN01; genus CALJXB01. The sequence goes on from JAWWCG010000372.1 coordinate 1,992, forward strand.
GCACCACCGCCACAAGGTCGACGCCCCGTCCGGCACCGCGCTGGCGCTCGGCCGCGCCGCGGCGGCGGGGCGCGGCGTCGAGCTGGGCGAGGTTTTGCAGCGGGTGCGCGACGGCGTGACCGGGCCGCGGCGCGCCGGCGACATCGGCTTCGCCACCCTGCGCGGCGGCGACGTGGCGGGCGAGCACAGCGTGATCTTCGCCGGCGAGGGCGAGCGCCTGGAGCTGACCCACAAGGCCGGGACCCGGGAGATCTTCGCCCGCGGCGCGGTGCGGGCCGCGCTCTGGTGCAGCGGCAAGCCGGCCGGGCGCTACACCATGCGCGACGTGCTGGGGCTGGCCGGCGGCTGAGGCGGGCCGGTTGCGCCGCCGACGGATACTGCGCTAGCCGGTCAGCTCGTCGAGGCAGGCCCCATAGACCGACAGGTAGTGATCGATGTCGGCGTCCTCGGCGGCGAGGGAGACCGCCGGGCTGGCGCTGAAGATGGCTTCCCAAACGCCGCGGTTGGCCATGTAGACCCGCATGAGGTCGCGCAGTTCGGGATCCGCGGCGGCCTCGGCCTCGGCCCTGCTGCGCGGCAGGGTCTCGGCGAAGTGGTAGCCCGAGCGGCAGTAAAGCCGGTGCGCCGACCACGGCAGGCCCCGTTCGCGGGCGCCGGTCTCGATGCCGCGCGCCAGCTTTTCGCCGAGCCGGGCGGCCTTGGCGTGCGCCTCTTCGGTGAGCACGCGATCCAGGGTCGCCTTTATCGCGGCCATCTGCAGGGGATTGCCGAACAGGGTGCCGCCGACGGCGAGATCCGGCAGGTAGCCCCGTTCGCCCCCGACCAGCGCGTCCTCGACGAAGCTCCCGATTTCCTCGCTCATGCCGTAGAGCCCGGCCGGGATGCCGCCGGCGATCGCCTTGCCGAGCACCAGGAAATCGCAGGCCAGGTCCCAGGCGCGCTTGAGGCCGCCATAGGCGCAGACATGGGTGTGCGCCTCGTCGATCGCCAGCAGGCTGCCGAAGCGCCGCGCCGTCTCGCTCAAGCCGGCGAGGAAGCCGGGCTCGGGCACGACGACGCCGCCGACATTGGTGTGGGCGGCCTCGACCCGCACGCAAGCCGTCTCTCGGCGCGCCAGCACCCGTTCGGCGGCGGCGAGGTCGTTGTAGGCGACGATATCGGTCGTCTCGCCGGCCGTCCGCGCCAGGCCGCGCACCTCCGGCTCGAGGCCGTCTTCGCCCGGCACCTGGGCGGTCTCGTCCAGCATGCCGTGGTACTTGCCGTCGAACACCAGCACCCGGTCGCGCCCGGTCAGGGCGCGCGAGATGCGGATCGCTTCGCCGTTGGCCGCGGTCACCGACAGGGTGAACTGCCAGCGCGGCAGGCCGAAGCGGGCGGCGAGCGCTTCGCCGACGTCGATGGCGTCCTCGCTCGGCAGCAGGATCTGGCTGCCCCGGCGGAAGCGGGCGTTCACCGCCTCCGCGACCGCCGGCAGGCCGTAGCCGCAGGCCATGCTGCTGTCGGCCAGGTTCATGTCGAGATAGCGGTGCCCGTCGACGTCGGTGAAGTGGGCGCCCTCGGCCGCGCGTACGAAGACCGGGGCGTGCGCGTAGAGGCTCACCATCCAGGACATGGGGACGCCGGCCGGCATGCTGGCGCGCGCGCGGCTCAAGAGCGCCATGCTGCGCGGGCGCTCGGCGACGAAACGGGCGTCCTCGCGCTCCCTCAGCGCCGCGATCTTGCGGCGGTCGATGGCCACCTCCGCGCCGCCCCCGAAACGGCTAGCCGCCTTGCGGGAGGCTGCGCGCCTCGACCAGCGCGGCGCGCAGGGCGGCGGCGAGGCCGCGGCGCTCCTCCGACGTCAAGAAGCCGCCGATCGCGAGCGATTGGCCGTGCGAGCGCAGGGTGAGCGGGCTGCCGTGGGCGGGCGGATCGTCGAGCAGCACCTGAAGCCAGGTCGGCGCGAAGCGCCAGCGGGTCTCGCCGCCGCGGTGATCGACCCGGCGCACGGTGAGCGCCTCGCGGGTCAGATGGAGCGTCTCGTACATGAGCGCGCGGCGGTAGTTGACCCGGAAGGCGACATAGATCAAGAGGACCTCGAGCGCGAGAAAGCCGACCACCGGCCAGGCGCCGACCAGGCAGAAGAACGCGCCGCCGGCGAACCCGATCAGCGAAAAGATGCCCATGAGGATGACGAAGCCCCGGCTCGAAAGGCTGCGGTGGGGCGTCAGGACGGCGTCGAACAGAACGCTGTCGTCGTTCCGTGGACTCGCAGGCGTCGGGACCATGGGTCCGATCTTAAGGGAGGCACGCCTCGGGCGTAAAGCCCGGGCGAATTCCCGGGCCAACTCGCGCATTGGCGCGGCGCGCCGGGCCGGCTAGACTCCGGCCATGAAAAAAGCCGACGTCGCCACCTTTTTCGATCGCCTGGCCGAGGCGATCCCGATTCCCAAGGGCGAGCTCGA
>JAWWCG010000373.1:0-4429 GCA_033720555.1 Kiloniellales bacterium
GCATCGCCCACATCGACAAGGACCACTTCACCATCGTCAACCGCAAGGAGTACTGGCACGCCTCCGGCGGGCTCGAGTACGAGACGGCCTACGCCTTCGGCCCGGTGGTCGGCGTCGACGACCTCGACGCCCTCACCTTCGCCGGCTACCTCATGAACGAGCACGGCATGGACCCGATCTCCTTCGGCGTCACCCTGGCCGCCGCCATGGAGCTCTACGAGCGCGGCGTCATCGGCAAGGACGACACCGACGGCATCGAGCTCAAGTTCGGCAACGCCGAGGCGCTCACGGTCATGGCCGAGAAGACCGGCAAGTACGAGGGCTTCGGCCAGGTGCTCGGCCTCGGCTCGCGGCTGATGTGCGAGAAGTACGGCCACCCCGAGCTTTCCATGACCGTCAAGGGCCAGGAGTTCGCCGGCTACGATTCCCGCGCCCTGCAGGGCATGGGCCTCGGCTACGCCACCAGCAACCGCGGCGCCTGCCACCTGAAGCACGCGGTCTTCGAGGAGGACATGGAGGACCAGACCGGCGCCGGCAAGGCGAAGCCCTGCAAGGACTCCCAGGACCGCATCGCGATGATCGATTCGACCGGGCTGTGCCTCTTCACCGGCGAGGCGGGCTGGGGCATGGAGCCCTTCCAAGAGCAGATCGACGCCGCCTGCGAGGGCGACTGGCCGCTCGAGCGCCTGATCGAGACCGGCGAGCGCATCTGGACCCTGGAGCGCCTGTTCAACCTCAAGGCCGGCTTGACCGCGGCCGACGACACGCTGCCCAAGCGCCTGCTGGAGGAGCCGGCCCCCTCGGGCACCGCCAAGGGCAAGGTCAGCGAGCTCGGCAAGATGCTGCCGGAATACTACGCCTACCGCGGCTGGACGCCGGAGGGCGTGCCGACCACCGAGACGCTGGCGCGGCTCGGCCTCGGCGACAACGCCTAGCGTCTCGATAGCATCTCGATAGGACCTCGATAGAATTGCGATCGGCGCCGGCCCGCGCTTGCGGTCCGGCGCGGCGAGAGAGCGAAACGACCATGCGCATCACCGTCAGGACCGGCGGCGTCCTCGGCCAATATCTGCCGCCGGGCGGCGAGGCGAACCAGGCGAGCATCGAAGTCGCGCCCGGCGCCACGGCGAAGGACGTCATGGCCGAGCTCGGCTTCCCCGCCGAGCGGACCTATCTCGTCATCCTGAACGGCACCGCGCTGCCCAAGGCCGAGCGGGAGTCGCGCGCGCTCGCCGACAACGACGAGCTCGCCGTCCTGCCGCCGCTGAAGGGCGGGTGAGCGGCGGCTCCGCCGCTGACACGGCAACAGCCCGCAGGCACGAAAAAAGCCGGCGCGTCGGCCGGCTTCGCTCGCTCGTCGTTTCGCTCTGCGATCCGGTCCGCGCCTAGCTTATCTTCATCGGCGCGGGCCAAGACCGCAAAGCCAGAAGGCGTGCGCCTTCTGAAGCGATAAAAGCATAGGTATGTTAAAGTTTTATGACAGGATTCGCAATCGTTTTCTCAAGTTCGCTCGCCGCCCGGGCGCGCCCCATCCTGCGATCCATCGTGCGCGTTATCGGGCGCGCTATCCCCAAGGCGGCCTGGCAAGCGGCTGATCCCATGTCTATATTGTGAAGTCACGGACAAGGCTGGGGTGCCGGCGAGGAGTCATGGCGACTCCGGCGGCCGGCTGAGAGCATACCCATCGAACCTGATCTGGGTCGTGCCAGCGAAGGGAGCCATTCACGATGCCCCATCGAGAACAGTCTTCGGATCGAGCGGCGCGCGCCGGCGCCGGGCCGAAGGACTGCCCGAAAGCCGGCCCGAAAGTCGCCCTTATCGGCGCCGGGGTGTGCGGTCTGGCGATCGGCTGGCGCTTGGCCGAGGCGGGCGCCGAGGTGGCGATCTTCGAGCGCGGCCGAGCCGGGCGCGGCGCCACCTGGGCGTCGGCCGGCATGCTGGCCGCCGCCGCCGAGGCCGAGCCCGGCGAGGAGCGGCTGCTCGAGATCACCCGCTGGAGCCAGGCGCTGTGGCCGGACTTCGCGCGGGCGCTGGAGGCGGCCTCCGGCGAGGCGATCGGCTATCGCGACGAGGGCACCCTGGTGGTGGCGCCGAGCCGCGACGACGCCGCGCGCCTGCGCGCCACCTACGACTACCAGAGGGGCCTCGGGCTGCCGCTCGACTGGCTGAACCCCGCCGAGGCGCGCCGCCGCGAGCCCTTCCTCGGCGCCAACCTGGCGGCGGCGGTGTTCAGCGCCGCCGATCACCAGGTCGACAACCGACGCCTGGCCGCGGCGCTGCGCGCGGCGGTGCTGACCGCCGGCGGACGCCTTCACGAAGAGACCGAGGTCGAGGCGCTCGAGACCGCCGCCGGACGGGTGACCGGTCTGCAAGCGGGCGGCCGGCGCCACGCGTGCGACGTCGTGGTGCTCGCCGCCGGCGCCTGGTCGGCCGAGCTGCCCGGTCTGCCCGCCGCCGCCCGGCCGCCGGTGCGCCCGGTCAAGGGCCAGGCGCTCGCGCTCGCCATGGACCCGGCGGCGCCGCTGCTCTCCCACGTGCTGTGGGCGCCCGGCATCTATATGGTGCCCCGGGCCGAGGGCCGGCTGATCGTCGGCGCCACCGTCGAGGAGAAGGGCTTCGACGCGCGGCTCACCGCGGGCGGCGTCTTCTCCCTCTTGGAGGCCGCCTGGCGGGCGGTGCCGGCGATCGAGGAGCTGGCCATCGAGGAGATGTGGGTCGGCTTCCGGCCGACCAGCCGGGACGACGCGCCGATTCTCGGGCCGACGCCGGTCGAGGGCCTGCTGCTCGCCACCGGCCACCACCGCAACGGCGTCCTCCTGGCCCCGGCGACGGCGGCGGCGCTGAGCGACTACATTCTGACCGGCGCGCTGCCGGCGCCGGCGCGGCCGTTCACCCTCGCGCGCTTCGACGGCGAGGCGGAGCGCGCGCCGCCGCCCGCGGCCGCCAGCGCGAGCCATGCGCCCCGTGCCAACCACGCCACCTCTGCCACCAATGCCACCAATGCCGCCCATGCGGCGGGAGGCCGGTGATGGGCGCGACCATCCGGATCAACGGCGAGGAGCGGCGGCTCGAGGCGGCGACCGTGGTCGAGCTGCTGCGCGCCGAAGGCATCGACCCGGCGCGCCGCGGCGTCGCCGTCGCGCTCAACGGCGCCGTCGTGCCGCGCGGCGCGTGGCCGGCGGCGGCGCTGGCGCCGGGCGACGAGGTGGAGATCGTCAAGCCCGTTTCGGGCGGTTGAGAGGCAAGGCATGACGGAACAGAAGGCCCAGGAAACCGAACTCGGCGACCCGCTGGTCATCGCCGGCGAGAGCTTCGCCTCGCGTCTGATCGTCGGCACCGCCCGCTTCCCGAGCCGCCAGGTCCTGCTCGAGGCCCTGGCCGCCAGCGGCACCGAGCTGGTGACCGCCTCGATCCGGCGCATCAGCCTGGAGGCCTACAGCGAAAGCCTGGTCGACCTGGTGGGCGGGCGCTATCGGCTGCTGCCCAACACGGCGGGCTGCGCCACGGTGAAGGACGCGGTGCTGACGGCGCAGCTCGCCCGCGAGTCGCTCGAGACCGACTGGGTGAAGCTCGAGCTGATCGGCGACCGGGAGACCCTCTATCCCGACGTCGCCGAGCTGATCCAGGCGGCCGAGCAGCTCGTGCGCGACGGCTTCACCGTGCTGCCCTACTGCACCGACGACCCGGTGGTCTGCCGGCGTCTCGCCGACGTGGGCTGCGCCGCGGTCATGCCGCTGGGCTCGCCGATCGGCTCCGGCATGGGGCTGTGCAACCCCTACAATCTCGAGCTGCTGTGCGCCCGCAGCCCGGTGCCGGTCATCCTCGACGCCGGGGTCGGCACGGCCTCGGACGCGGCGCTGGCGATGGAGCTCGGCTGCGACGCGGTCATGGTGAACACGGCGATCGCCCAGGCGAACGACCCGGTCAACATGGCCCGGGCCATGGCCGAGGCGGTCGCCGCCGGCCGGCGGGCGCGCCGCGCCGGGCGGATCCCGCGCAAGGCCTACGCCGAGCCGTCGAGCCCGCAGCTCGGCCTGATCGGGTCGGGGTCTTGAGGCTGCCGCGGCCGCCGATCCTGGTCATCACCGATCGCCATCAGGCCCGCCTGCCGCTGCCGGCCCTGGCCACGGCGGTCTTCGAGGGCGGCGGCCGCTGGCTGCTGCTGCGCGACAAGGACCTGCCGCCGGCCGAGCGGGCGGCCCTCGCGCGCGAGCTGGTCGACCTCGCCGCGCCCTATGGGGCGACGGTGCTGGTGAGCGGCGCGCCCGAGACGGCCCTGGCGGCCGGCGCGGCCGGCGTCCATTTGCCGCGCGACGGCGATCCGCGGGCGGCGCGGGCCGCCCTCGGCCCCGACGCCCTGATCGGGATCTCGGCCCACGACCTCGGCGAGGTCCGGCGCGCCGCCGCGGCGGCGGCCGACTACGCCACC
>JAWWCG010000374.1:0-4427 GCA_033720555.1 Kiloniellales bacterium
CCAAGGGCTTCGCCCTTGGACGGGTGTAGTGGACGGGCTTAGGGCGTAGGGCGCGGGAGACGGACGGGAGGCGCGCGATGGACCTGACCTGGATGGCCTGGACCTGGCCGACGGCGGCCTTCTTCGGCTTCATCGTGCTGGCGCTCGCCGGCATGACGATCTGGGAGCGCTTCTCGCCCGGCGGCGGCCCGCGCCGCGGCATCCTCGGCCTCGACACGACCCGCGGCGACCGGCTCTTCATCTCGCTGCTCGGCAGCGCCTTCATCCACCTGGGCTGGCTCGCCTTCGTCGGCCCCAGCCTGTGGGGCGCGCTCGCGGTCTCTCTCGTCTTCGCCCTCGCCGTCTTCCGCTGGGTCTAGGCCGCCGGCCGCGGCGGACGCGCATTGCAGGAATAGCGCTCGGGCATGAGGATCGACCGCCTGCCGCAGGACGACCGGACCAACGGCTGGTCGCGCATTCTCGCGCCGCGCACGCCGAAACCCGCCCTCGACCGCGACATTTCGGCCGACTGGGCGGTGGTCGGCGCGGGCTACGCCGGCCTGGCCGCCGCCCGCCGCCTGGCGGAGAACCGGCCGGACGACCGCATCGTCGTGCTGGAGGCCAACGAGGCCGGCGAGAACGCCTCCGGGCGCAACTCCGGCTTCGCCATCGACCTGCCCCACAACGTCGGCTCCTCGCTCGAGGAGCTGGACGGCTCGCAGCGCTTCATGCGCCTGGCGCGCGCGGCGATCGGCCATCTCGAACGGCAGGTGACGAGCGCCGGCATCGCCTGCGACTGGTCGCGCGACGGCAAGTACCACGCGGCGGTCAGCGCGCGCGGCGTTCGCGAGGTGCTGGAGCCCTTCGCGGCCGAGCTCGAGGCGCTCGGCGAGCCCTATAGCTGGCTCGACAAGGCGGCGGTCGAGGCAAAGACCGGCTCGCCCCATTTCACCGCCGCGGTCTACACGCCGGGCTGCGTGCTGATGAACCCGGCGGCGCTCACCCGCGGGCTCGCCGACAGCCTGCCGGAGAACGTCGCCCTGTTCGAGCATTCGCCGGTGACCGCGGTGGACTGGCGCAACGGCGTCCGGCTCACCACCCCCTCCGGCTCCCTGCGAGCCCCGAAAATGATCCTGGCGGTCAACGGCTTCGCCGATCGCTTCGGCGTCCTGCGGCGCCGCCTGCTCTACCTGGTCGCCCACGCCAGCCTGACCCGGCCGCTCGACGAGGACGAGCACCGCGCGCTGGGCGCGCCGGGCCCCTGGGGGCTGACGCCGGCCAACGCCTTCGTCGGCATCACCATGCGCTACACCAACGACCGGCGCATCCTGATCCGCCACGGGCTCGCCTACTGCCCGTCGCAGCGGGTCTCGCCGGGCGAGCAGGCGGCCGTGCGGCGGCGCCACAAGGCCCTGTTCGACGCCCGCTTCCCCGGGCTCGCGGAGGTCGACATCGAGCACACCTGGAGCGGCTTCGTCTGCCTGTCGCGCAACGGGGCGCCGGGCTTCGGCCGCGTCGCGCCGAACGTCTGGATGTCGGTCTGCCAGAACGCGGTCGGCGTGACCAAGGGTACCATCGGCGGCCTGCTGGCGGCGGACCTGGCGTGCGGGGTGGACAATCCCCTGATCGCCGACATGGAGAGCCTCGGCGCGCCGACGCGCCTGCCGCCGCGCCCCTGGCTCGACGCCGGCGTGCGCGCGCGCTTCGCCTGGGAGCTCTGGTCCAACCGGCACGAGGCCTGAGGGTTGGCCCCGCCCGAATTTCCACCGTGTACGCAAGTCGCGCTGGACCTAGGAAGCGGACGCGGCTAAGAGTGCTAACTGTTTGGCGCGGCCTTTTTTTTCGTACCGTGAATGCACGTTCGCTATCCCGTCTGGCTGCGCTTCGTCGGCCGACCCGGCGCCGCTGTCTTCGCCGGCCTGTTCGCGCTGGAGTCGTTCTCGCGCGCCCTGCTGTCGACCGTCATCACCCTGCAGGCGATCACCCTCTTCGAGACCACCCGCGGCGTCAGCCTGATCTTCTCGCTGGTCGGGGTGACGGCGCTCATCGCCAGTTTCGCGATCCCCGGCCTGGTGCGCCGGCTGTCGCGCCGCTGGGTCTACTCGCTCGGCGCCGGGCTCCTGATCGTGGCCGCCGGCCTGCTCGCGACCATCACCGTCGGCGGCCAGGTCTCCGGCATGCTGGTGCGGGTGTTCGGCGCCGCCTGCCTCAGCATCACCGCCAGCCTCTACATCATGCAGTACATCAACAAGCGCGACCTCACCCATTCCGAGCCCATGCGCCTGCAGTTCTCCGCCCTGGCGTGGACGGCGGGGCCCTGGCTCGGCGTGTGGCTCACCGAGACCTATGGCGCCGCGGCGGCCTATTCGGCCAGCGCGCTCGCCGCCGTCGCGCTGCTGGTGGTCTTCTGGACGCTCAGGCTGTCGGACAATCCGGCCGTCGGGCCGGCGGCCAAGCCGCCGCCGAGCCCGCTCAAGAGCATCGGCCGCTTCGCCGCCCAGCCGCGCCTGCGTCTGGCGTGGACGATCACCTTCGCGCGCTCCTGCTGGTGGGTGTTTTTCTTCATCTACGCGCCGGTCTACATGATCCAGGCCGGCCACAGCGGCGAAGCCGGCGCGCTGCTGGTCTCGGCGGGCAACGCCATGCTCTTCCTGACGCCGGCCTTCGGGGGCCTGGCGCGGCGCTACAGCGTCCGGCGCGTGCTCGCCGTCGCCTTCCTGGCGCTCGGCGCGACGACCGCCCTGGCCGGGGTCTTCTTCGCCTCGTCGGGCCTGGTGATCGTCTTCCTGCTGGCCGGCTCGCTCGCCTGCGTCGCCCTCGACTCGGTCGGCAACATCCCCTTCATCCGCTCGGTCCACCCCTACGAGCGGCCGCAGATGACGACCGTGTTCCGCACCTACATCGACGCCTCGGAGCTGGCGACGCCGGCCGTCTTCGCCCTGGTGCTCACGCTCTGGGACCTGCAGGGGGTGTTCGTCGTCTGCGGCCTGGCGATGGCCGCCTTCGCCTATTGGCCGCGCTTCCTGCCGCGCCGGATGTGAGGCCGCGGCCAGCAAGTCGATCCGCCGGGCGGCCCGGTCGGCGGCACGCGCCGACGGCGATCAAAGAGGTCCCGCGCGACGAGTCGCGGGAGGATGAGACGGCGAAGCGACCGTACTTGGAGGTGAGCCTGGAAATCGGGCTCACTTTCAAGAAGGACTGCAAGTAGCCGGTCTCGGACTTGCCAAGGAACTTCGTTCGTACAAGATGGCACCATGCATCCGCGAACCCAATACGCGAAGTGCGGTGACATCAGTATCGCCTACCAGATTACTGGCGATGGGCCGCTCGACCTTGTCTATGTGCCCGGATGGGTCTCGAACCTCGACTATGCTTGGGAGTATCCGGGATACGCGCGTGTGTTCGAGCGCTTAGGGTCGTTTGCGAGGCTCATCCGCTTTGACAAAAGAGGCACGGGGCTTTCAGACCGAGATGTCGGTTTTCCGACGCTCGAGCAGCGCATGGAGGACGTGCAAGCGGTCATGGACGCAGCGGGTTCAGACCGCGCAACGCTTCTCGGCACCTCGGAGGGCGGCAATATGAGTGCCCTCTTTGCTGCAACCTATCCTGAACGGACGGCGGCATTGGTCCTCTACGGCTGTTTTGCAAAAGGGCTATGGGCGCCCGACTATCCTTGGGCGGCGACCCGCGAAGAGCTGGATGTCGAATTGGCTGCAATTGCCGAGCAATGGGGTGGGCCGTTCGATTTGCAGAATGGTGCGCCGAGTTTGGCTCACGATGCAGAGGCTCGCGAGTGGTGCGCCGCCTATCTGCGATATTCCGCGAGCCCAAAAGCAGCGATCTCCATATGGGATTGGAATGCGGAGATAGACGTTCGAAGCATCTTGCCGGCGATCCATGTACCGACGCTCGTTCTGCATAGGAGTGGAGACCGTTGGCAGAAGGTGGAAGAAGGACGCTATCTCGCACAACACATAGCCGGCGCCAAATACGTCGAATTGCCCGGCGAGGACCATGTCATCTGGGCCGGCGACCAGGCGCAGCTTCTTGACGAGATCGAGGAGTTTCTGACGGGCGTTCGTCCGCCGCCGCCGTCCGAGCGGGTGCTGCTCACGGTTTTGTTTACCGATATCGTCGGATCGACGTCGATTGCGGCAGACATCGGCGATCATCGCTGGAAAGACCTGCTCCAGCGTCACGATGATGAGGTTCGCAAGGAATTGCGTCGTCACAAGGGCATAGAGATCAAGACGACGGGGGACGGGTTTTTGGCTGCGTTCGACGGCCCGACCAAGGCAATTCACTGCGCGACGGCGATCCGCGAACGCGTTGCCGAGATCGGTCTCAAGGTGCGCGCCGGCCTGCACACAGGGGAATGCGAAAAACGCGGCGAGGACTTGAGCGGGATCGCGGTGCATCTCGCCTCGCGCCTGCTCGACCATGCGCAG